>CAITLX010000450.1 GCA_903893335.1 uncultured delta proteobacterium
GCCCTCAAGCCCCACGCGCGTGGTGCCGTTCAGAGGGGCGCGTCCGCCTCGCGCGGCCGACGCGATGCCCCGACTGGAGCCAAGATGGTCAAGCTCGCCCTCGCGCCGCTCACGCTCGCGCTGCTCGGAGCCGCCGCGGCGGCCTGCTCGTCACCCGACTCCCCCGCCCCCCCCGCGGGCGCCGTCGCCCCGGCGCAGCCCGTGACCGCGTCGTTCGAGGTCGAGCGTTCGTTCTCGATCGCGGCGAGCGCCACCTCGCACCTCGCCTTCCCGAGCCTCGCGAAGCTCGGCGACGGCTCGCTGCTGCTCGTCTACCGCGAGGGGGCGAGCCACGCGGACCCGAGCGGTCGCATCGTGCGCCAGGTCGGCGCCCCCGACGCCTCCGCGTGGTCCACGCCGGAGGTGCTGCTCGACACGCCTGGCATCGACGACCGCGATCCGTCGGTCGCCGTGCTCCCAGGCGGCGACGTCGTGGTGAGCCTCTTCCAGCACCGCGTCCTCGCGACGCCCTCCGGCTCGCTCACCCTCTACCACCCGTTCGTCGGACGCTCACGCGACGGCGGCGCCAGCTTCGGGCCCTTCGTCGCGGTCGATCGAGGGACGATGACCCCCGACGCGCCCGCGCGCGACGCGATCACCGGCTGGACGGACGCGGCAGGCGCCCCGATCGAGGTCGCGGCCTGCTCGAGCGCGCCGGTCACCCTCGGGGGGCGGCTCGTGCTCGCGACCTACGGAGGGCCCGCCGCCGGTGGCGCGCAGGGAGCCGGCACGCGCTCGCACGTGACGCTCTACGCGTCCGACGACGGCGCGAGCTGGGCGCCCGACGACGTGCTGGCCGGCGCCTTGCCGTCGTCGTGGGTCGAGGAGCCCGCGCTGCTGCCGCTCGCGAGCGGCGCCACGCTGCTGCAAGCGCGCACCGCAGCGGGCGCGGCGGCGAGCAGCCCCGGCAAGATGGTGCAGGCCACCTCGGGCGACGCCGCGCGCAGCTGGTCGGCGCCCGTTTCGCTGCCGTTCGTCGGACACGCGCCCGAGCTCGCGCAGCTCTCGAACGGGCTCGTGCTCTCGGGCTTTCGCGAGCTCGACGACGCGTACACCTCCGAGTGGGCGTCGTTCACCTGGTCGCTCGACGACGGCGCGAGCTGGAGCGACCCGGTGCGGGTCGCCGACTGCGGCGGCGTCGAGTGCGGCTACCCCGCGATCGTCGAGCTCGACGCCTCGCGCTTCCTCTACGTCTGGTACGCACCGGGCGGGACGGCGATCCAGGCAGCCATCGTGCGCTTCACGCTCGGCTGACGCGCGCCCGCCCCGCGCGGGTGGGCGGCTCGCGCGCTAGGATGGCCCGCGTGTCCGGTCCGCTCGTCACCGCCGCCTCCCCGCGCCGCGCGCGCGTCGCGCTCGTCGCGGCCGCGTCCGCCGTCGTCGTCCTCGCGCTGCTCGCGCGCCGCGACGCCTCCGCCTCGGCGGTCGCCCACGCGGGGCTTCGCGTGCCCGACGCCGTGCC
>CAITLX010000451.1 GCA_903893335.1 uncultured delta proteobacterium
CACGCGCTCGCCCTCGGCCTCGACGTCCACCGTCGCGCCCGCCGACGAAGCGAGGCGCACGACGACGGTCGCCGCGGCTCCGGGGCGCAGCGCCAGCGTGGCCTCGTCGGACGCGCGCCGCACCCGCGCGCCGTCGGCGCGCAGCCGCTCCCCCTCGCCGGTCGAGAGCACGACGCAGTCGGTCTCGACGGCGGTGCCGAGCACGTAGGCGTGCGCCGCCTCCGACTCGAGGTCGGCCACGTCGAGCTCGTCGAGGGGTTCGCTCGCCGGCGGCTCTTCGGGGCGATCGGCGGCGCCGAGCACGCGCCAGCTCGCCTCGTAGGCCGTCATCGTCTGGCCGCCGAGGATCGTCTGGTCGGTCACCGTCTCGCTGTGAAGCTCCGCGCCGAGCACCGGCTCGCACGCCATCCACTCGGGGTAGACGATGAAGTGCGTCGGAAGGCTCGCGCGCGAGGCGCGGCCGAGCCGCTCGTAGTGCTCGTAGCGCGCGCCCGCCCCGGCCACCCAGTAGCGCGCCTCGCCGGGCGTGGTCAGGCCGACCACGTCGAACGTGCGTCTCCCCGAGAAGTACGCGACCGCGCCCGTGTCGTTGACGCCGATGCGCGCGTCGGCGGGCAGGTGCGCCGCAGCCCAGCGCCCGAGCGCGACCTGCTGCCGGTCGATGCCCGACGCGCTGCCGGCCAGGTCGTCGATCGTCCACGAGAGGTGCGTCGCGAGCGCCCCCGCGCCGAAGCCCGCCGCGAGCCACGCGACCTTCTCCCCCTCGCGCGAGAAGAGCGCGACGAGGTCGCCGAGCAGGCGCGCGGCGCAGGCGAAGCCGATCGTCCACGCGAACGCGAAGGGCCAGAGGTAGCGCAGGCGATTCCAGAGGAAGCTCAGGTAGGTGCAGGGCACGAGCATGCCCAGCGCCACGATCAACAGGACGCCCGCGCGCCACCGCTTGCCCCGCGACCAGCCAGCCAGCGGGATCGCGAGCAGCGCCGCGACGGCGAAGGGGCGCGCGCCGGTCGGCACGAACACCGCGCTCCACTCGCGGCCGTCGAGCAGCGTGTCGAAGAACGTCGCGAGGTTGGCGCGCACCGTCGCGACGAGCGAGGGCCAGCTACCATAGTAGGGGTTGCCGACGAGCCACTTGACGGTCGTCGTCGCCGACGCGGCGTGCCCGGTGAGCGCCAGGTTGAGCGCGGGCAGCAGCGCGGGGCCGAGCAGCGGCACGAGCGCGAGCAGCCGGGCGCGCCGCCGCGACGCGGCGCTCGCCGCCGGGAAGAGCGCCAGCGCCGCGGCTGCGAGCGCCGAGGCCATCGCCCCCTCCGGGCGGACCAGCGGCGCCACGAGCCCGAGCAGGGCGAGCTGCGCGGTCGTGCTCCGCGTGCGCGCGTCGGGCTCGTCGCCGGCGTCGGCCGCGAGCCGTGCGGTGCGCGCGAGGACCCACGCGAGCGGCAGCACCTCCATGCCGCTGAACGCGCACCACACGTAGCCGCCGAAGGTGAGCACCATCGCGGCGGCGCCGAGCGCCGCGCCGCGCCCCGTCAGCGGGCGCGCGAGGCGATACGTCTCGACCGCGAGCGCGACCCAGGCGGCGAAGCAGAGCGCCCACGCGCCCCACGCGAGCGACACGTCGCGCGCGCCGAGCGCCCAGAAGGGCGCCAGCAGCGCGGGCCAGACGAGGCTCGTCGCGCCCGAGGTGTAGCCGTCGCCGGGCGAGTACGAGAAGAAGTGCCCCTCGGCGAGCCGGCGCGCGTACTGAAAGTGGATGTAGGCGTCGTCGAGCGGAACGGCCGCGTGCGCCGACTTCGCGACGATCTCGCGCACGGCGCGCAGCGCGACGGGGGCCGCCACGAGCGACGCTGCCGCGTACGGCACGAGCCGCTTGGCCCAGGTCGGCGTCCTTTCGCGGAGGCTCATCACGCGCGCGAACGAATGGCACGACCCGCGCCCCTTCGGCAATGGGCGCGCGCGCTCGCCGCCGAGGCGGAGGTGCGCTACGGGCGCGACTCCATGGCTCCTCGCGTGCACCCCTACCTCGACGCCGCACGCCTGCCCGAGCCCAGCGCGCCTGGCGAGAGGGTCGACGTGCGCACGCTGGTCGGTCCGCCGGGGGCGCGCATCGAGATCGAGGTGGGCCCGGGCCGCGGGGGCTTCGCCTTCGAGCGGCTCGCCTCCGCGCCCGAGGTGGCGCTCGTCGGGCTCGAGATCCGGCTCAAGTGGGCGAAGATCGTCGACGATCGGCTGCGCGCGCAGGGGCTCGGCGGGCGCGCGCGCGTGTTCGCGGGCGACGCGCGCGCGGCCTTGGCCACGCTCGGCCCCGACGCCTCGGTGTCCGCCGTGTTCGTCCACTTCCCCGACCCCTGGTGGAAGAAGCGCCACCACAAGCGCCTCGTGATGAGCCCCGAGCTGCTCGACGAGGTCGCGCGCCTGCTCGCGCGGGGCGGCGAGCTCTACGTGCAGACCGACGTCGAGGAGCGCGCGCTCGCCTACGTCGAGCAGGTGATCGCGCACCCGGCGTTCGAGCCGCACGGCGACGAGCCCGGTGACGCGCACATGGCCGACAACCCGTACGGCGCGCGCAGCCCGCGCGAGCACCGGTCGATCGCCGACGGCCTGCCCGTCTCGCGGCTGCGCTTCCGTCGGCGAGCGTAGCGCTGGCCAAGGTCGCCCCGCGGCCCTACGTTTCGCGCACGATGACGTCGCCTCTCCCGAGCACGCTCGACCTCGACCAGGAAATCGCGCGCCTCAAGCGCGAGCGCAACGCGGTGGTGCTC
>CAITLX010000452.1 GCA_903893335.1 uncultured delta proteobacterium
CGCCGCGCGCCGCGCGACGCTCGCGGGCGCCTCGGTCGTCGTCGCCGACGCGCGCGACCCGGCCGCGCTGCCCGCGGTGCTCGCGGGCGACGACGCGGGCACGCTGTTCGTTCCCCCCGCGCGCCGCCTGCCGGCCCGCAAGCACTGGATCGCCTTCACCCTCCGGCCTCGCGGTGCGCTGCTGCTCGACGCGGGCGCGGTCGAGGCCGTGCAGCACCGGGGGCGCAGCGTGCTGCCCGTCGGCGTGCTCGGCCTGCGCGGCACCTTCGCCGCGGGCGACGCGGTGCAGCTGCTCGGCTCCGACGGCCGCGAGATCGGCCGCGGCCTCGCCAGGCTCGGGGCCATCGAGCTCGCGGCGGTCGCCGGCAAGAAGGGCGCCGGCGCCGCGGCCGACTCGGTCGTGGTGCACCGCGACGACCTCGTGCTGCTCGACGACGCTGGCACCTGATCGCCGCGCTGCGCGGCCGACGCCTGACGCTCGTGCTGCCCGGCGACTCCGCCGCCTGACCCGCCCGCAGGCGGGTCGCGCGACAGGCGTTCCAGATCAGGCGTATCCTTACAAATCATGCCCAAGTTCATGCGAGGGCTGCTCTGGATCGCGGGCACGCTGGCCGTCGTGGCCGGCATCCTGCGGGCCACGTGCATGGACGTGTGGCGCATCCCCGAGGACGACGCGCTCTTCTCCGCGTCGCTGCGCCCCAACCTGGCCGCCGGCGATCTCGTCGTGCTGCTGCGCGGCTTCCTGCCCGAGCACGCGGACGTGGTGCGGTGCGCGCACCCCGACCCGGCGCAGGCCGGGCGCTACGTCGTGGGGCGCGTGCTCGGCGACGCCGGTGACCGCATCAGCACCGACGGCGTTCGCATGAACATCAACGGCCACCCCACGCGCGTCACGCACGCGTGCGACCCGTCGACCGTGGACGTCATCGACCCGAACACGGGCAACCCGCACTCGCTGTTCTGCGACTGGGAGGAGTACGGCGGCACGGTGTACAAGCGCCTGCACGCGACCGGCGAGGACGCGCGAAGCTCGAGCACGACCGTCGAGACGAGCCCCGGGCACGTCTTTCTCGCGAGCGACGACCGCTACTACCACCAGGACTCGCGCGACTTCGGCGCCGTCGACGTGGCCTCGTGCCCCGAGAAGATCGTGTTCCGGCTCATCGGCGCCGGAGGTTGGCTCGACTCCGAGTCGCGCATGACGCTCATCCGTTGAACTGCGCCCTTCGCTCGACCGCGCGCAGTTTGCCGGTCCCGGGGGCGCGTGTTAGCTCAGTTCGGGGAGAAGAGGTCCGGCATGAGCGAGTCGGTTTCGCGGCGTCATTTTCTCGGTACCGGAGCGCTCCTCGCGGGTGCCGCCGCCACGCTCCGCGCGCCCGACGCTCTCGCCGCGCCCGAGGCGGCACCGGCGTCGCTCGCGGCCAGCCCGCCCCCCGGCTTCGTGCCCTTCGCGGCGCCCGGGCGCATCGTCAAGGTGTCGAAGGGCAACACGCTGCAGCCCAACGGCCTCTTCCCCAAGGCCGACGCCGCCAAGCTCATGCTCGAGCGCGTCATGACGGAGCTGACGGGCGAGAGCGATCTCGGCCGCGCCTTCGCCCGCTTCGTGCACAAGGACGACAAGGTCGCCGTGAAGATGAACGGCATCGCCGGACAGACGGGCGGCACCATGGCGACGAACAAGGAGCTCATCCTTCCGATCGTCGACGGCCTCATCGCGGCCGGCGTCCCGCCGCAGAACATCGTCGTGTACGAGCAGTACACGTCGTTCTTCAACGGCACGCGCGTCACGCAGAAGAACCTCCCGGCCGGCGTGCAGATCAACGTCCACGGCAACAAGGACGCGACGATGCCGGAGATCCGCGTGCTCGGCGTGCGCACCAAGTTCGTGCGCGCGCTGACCGAGTCGACCGCCGTCATCAACGTGGGCCTCATCAAGGACCACTCGATCTGCGGCACGACCGGCTGCCTGAAGAACATGACGCACGGCAGCACGATCAACCCGCACGATTTCCACGCGCACAACGCGAGCCCGCAGATCGCCGCGCTCTACGCGCAGGACGTCATCAAGAGCCGCGTGCGGCTGCACATCGTCGACGGCTTCAAGCTCATGTACGACGGCGGCCCGCTCGACAAGAAGCCCGAGTGTCGCATCCCGCACGAGTCGGTGTACGCCTCGAGCGACCCGGTCGCGCTCGACACCATCGGGTGGAACGAGATCGAGAAGCTGCGCAAGGACAAGGGGCTCGCGTCGCTCACGCGCTCCAAGCGCGAGCCGAGCTACATCCGCGTCGCGAGCGAGCTCGGCCTCGGCGTCACCGACGTCAACCTCATCCAGATGCGCGAGATCGCGCTGTAACGCGCGCCGCGTGCGCCGCCGTTGCGGCGATTTCGCGCGCGGCACGTCCAACTACGTGACCGTGCGCGCCCAAGTCCTCGCGATCGCCTCGCTCGCCGCCGTGCTCGCGACGGCGTGCTCGCCGTCGGCCCCGCGCAAGCCCCCGGGGGTGCCCCCCGCCCCGGTCACCGTCACGCGCGAGGAGCCCGGAGGCGACGCCGCCGACCCGCACCTGGCCGCGCTCGCGCGGCTCACGAGGCAGCCGTGGGGCTGGCGCAACGACCGCCAGGACGCGCTGCACGTCCCGATGCCCGACTGGGCGAACTGGCGCCGCGTGACGTTCTGGGGCGTCCCCACCTTCGCGGGCTACCGCTACGGCGACGGGCACCACGCGGTGCTGGGCGTCTGGGTGCGCGAGGCGACGGCCGAAGAGAGCGCCACCTCCGAGGCGTGCCTCGACGCGTTCGAGCGCTGGGGCGAGGGGAGCCTGCGGGTGTTCGGCGTCGAGGTCGGGCCGCGGTCGCAGACCGAGGCGCGCTGGCAGCGCGGCAAGGCGACGGTGCGGTCGCTCGACGCGCGCCTCGACACGCTGCTGTCGAGCCGGGCGTGGGCGGCGGCCTACGCCGCGTACGTCATGTGGCCGGGCACCTGCACCGTCTACGGCGTCGCGGTGCCCCTCGGCGACGACGCGGCCGACGAGGCCGCAGCGCGCGCGGTGCGCGACCGCTTCGTGCGCGAGGGCTTCGCGCGCATGGACCAGCACATGGCCGCGCGGCCCGCGCTCTGACGCCCCGACGCGCGCTCGGGCGCGCTCCGGGGCCGCGAACGAGACGCAGGGCGGTCGCTCGGCTAGGATCAACCTTGCGCCTATGCCGAGCCGCGCGCCGCAAGATCGCTCGCCGAGGAGCACCACCGGTGCCCCCGTGCCGTTCGGCAAGTGGGTGCTCGACAAGCGCATCGCCATGGGCGGAATGTCCGAGGTCTACCTCGCGCACGCCGCCGAGGCGGGCCCGGCCGGCGAGCGCGTCGTCATCAAGCGGCTGCTGCCCGACCTCCGGCACGAGGCCAACGCTCGGCGGGCGTTCGCCGCCGAGGGGGCCCTGCACGCGGCGGCGGTGCACCCCAACATCGTGCGCGTGCACGAGACGGGCGAGGTCGACGGCGAGCCCTTCCTCGCGATGGAATACGTGCCGGGGGTCGATCTCCACCGCGTGATGCGGCGGGCGCAGGCCGAGCGCCGCCCCGTGCCGTTCAGCGTCTCCATCTACCTCGCGCGCGAGCTGTGCAAGGCGCTGACCAGCGTGCACGCGATGCAGGACGAGCGCGGTCAGTCGCTCGGCGTCGTGCACCGCGACGTCACGCCGTCGAACATCTACCTGTCGACCTCCGGCGACGTGAAGCTCGGCGACTTCGGCATCGCGCGCACCAGCCTGGCGCAGGCCCGCCCGCCCGGCAGCGGGCGCATCAAGGGGAAATACGCCTACCTGTCGCCCGAGCAGGTGACGGGCGAGGGGTTCGACCACCGCGCCGACCTCTTCTCGCTCACGGTCGTGCTCGCCGAGCTGCTCATCGGCGGCCCGCTCTTTCCGGGGGCCGGGCAGCTGGCCGTGCTGCTCGCCATCCGCGACTGCCGCATCGACCCGCTGCGCGCCATCGCGCACACGCTGCCGCCGGGGCTGATGGGCCTGCTCGAGCGCAGCCTGGCGCGCGCGCCCGAGCACCGCTTCGCGTCGGCCGACGCGCTCGCCGCCGCGCTCGCCCCCTACGAGGCGCGCCGCTCGGGCGACGCGCGCACCGAGCTCGCGCAGTGGGTCGCGTGGACGAGCGACGCGACCGAGCTCGTGCAGCGCATGGAGTCGGCGCTGCGTGAGTCGAGCGCGGGCCTGCGCCCCTCGTCGCCCAGCTACTCGTCGTCGCCCATCTCGCAGCGCGCGCAGACCGTGGCGCCCCAGCCGATGCTCGCGAGCGTCCGCACCAGCGCGGGGCGCTCACTGCGCAACGTGCCGTTCGCCAAGCTGGTCGAGCTCATCGTCACCGGTCAGCTCGTCGGCGAGGACGAGGTCGACATGATGGGCGCCGGCTACCGGCGGCTCGACGACATCGAGCTGCTCGCGCGACACCTGCCGTCGGCCACCGGGACGACGACGCAGATCGCCGGCCCCGGCGTGCCCGACTACGTGGCCGAGCTCGCGGTCACGCCCATGAGCGAGGTGCTCGCGTGGCTGCTCGGGCGCCTCGAGACCGGCGTCTTGTTCGTCGATCGCTCCGACGAGGGGCGCGGCGCGCGCAAGGAGCTCTACTTCGAGAAGGGCAAGCTCGTGCTCGCCGCGTCGAGCGAGGCGAGCGAGCTGCTCGGCGAGTACCTGCTGCGGCGCGGCGCGCTCGACCGCGCCGAGCTCGACATGGCGCTGCTCATGATGCCGAAGTTCGAGGGGCGGCTCGGCGACACGCTCATCGGCCTCGGTCTGCTCGACGCCGTCGACCTCTTCCGCGCGATCCGCGCGCAGGGGCGCGACCGCGTGGCCGACGTGTTCACGTGGAAGGACGGCCGCGTGACGTTCTACCGGGACGTGACCGCCGCGCGCATCGACTTCCGCCTCGACCTCGAGCTGCCCGCGCTCATGCTCGCCGGCCTCGAGCGCGCGCTGCCCGAGGCCGCCGCGCTCGCTCGGCTCGAGGAGCACGGCGCCGTCCGGCTCGCGCCCGTTCGCCCCGCGCCTGCGTCGGCGAAGGCGGTCGCGTGGCCCCCGCCGGTGCTGCACGCGCTGCACGCGGTCGGCGCGGGCGCGACGTACGGCGCGGTCGCGGGCTTCCTCGCCACCTCGCGCGGCATCGCGATGGCCGACGCCGTGCGCGCCATCGAGGTCGCGCTCGCCTCCGGTCTGCTCGTCGTGGAGTGAGCGCGCGTCGGGAGGGACGCGGCGCGGTCGCTCAGGGCTTCGACGGGGCGAACGCTCAGGGCTTCGACGGCGCGAACGGCAGGACGGTCTTGAGGTCCTGGTCGTTGAAGCGAAGCTGCATGCCGAGGAAGTAGTCGTGGCGGTCGCGGTTGAAGACGTCGTCGACGCCGCCGTACATCCAGAGCCGCTGGAGAAACTCGTAGCCGAGCGCGATGCGCCAGCGCGGGCGAAGCTCCTCGCCGAAGCCGAAGACGTCCTGGCGGATCTCGACGCGGTCGCGGAGCAGGTGCGTGTCGAGCCCGAGGCCGCCGGTCGACTCCTTGATGCCGAAGCGCCCGGTGAACGGCCCGAGCCTGCGGGCGAACATGAGCGAGAAGCGCAGCGTGTTGGTCGTCGTCGTGCGGATCTCGCGGTAGTGCGCGGGCTTGGTCGGGTCGGTCGTGTCGACGTCGGTCTGCTCGAACGAGGTGAGGCCGCGCGGGTCGTTGATGACCTCGAGCAGGTAGTACTTGTCCTCGCTCGGCTGCAGGCGCAGCTCGACGTAGCTCTTCACCGTGTTCGACAGGAAGTTGTAGTCGGTGCGGAGCCCGACGATCGTCTGCAGGCGCGACACGCCGCCGACGAAGTCGCCCACGCCCTCGACGACGCCCTCGACCTCGTTGACGAGCGTCTCGTCGCGCGTGAGCCGCCCGAGCGTGCCCTTGCCCTCGTCGAGGCGGGTGCTCACCGAGTCGATGTGCGCGAGCGCGCTCTCGAGGCTCGCGCTCGCGCGCTGCACGCGGTCGAAGGTGTCGCGCAGGTGGCCCGTCTGCGTGCCCTTGTCGCCGCGCCCCTCGGCGAGCAGCGTGCGCACGTCGTCGGTGACCACGCGCACGTTCTCGAGGATCTTGCGCATCTCCGGCGCGCCCTGCGTCGTGATGTTCTGCACGTTGAGCAGCGTCTGGCGGATCGACTCGCGGTTCTCGCGCACCGTCTCGTTGAGCGCCTCGGTGACCTGCGCGAGGTTCTTCAGCGTGGCCTGCATCTGCTGCTGGCCCTCGGGCGTGCCGAGCGTGTTGGCGAGGTTCTCGCTGACGAGCTTGACGCGGTCGGCGATGCGCGCCAGGTCGCTCATGATCTGGTCGCTCGTGGCGGCCTCGACGGCGGTCGGGATCTCGTCGCCGTCGTGCAGCTCGGGGCGCCCCTCGGTGCCGGGCGCGACCGCGAGGAAGTACTCGCCGAGCAGGCTCTGGCTGCGCTTGATGACGCTCGCGTCGACGTGCAGGGCCACGCCCCGGTGCATGCGCACGTCGATGCGCGCGGCGCCGTTCTCGAGGCGGATCGACGCGATGGTGCCGACGGCGATGCCGGCCATCATCACGCGCGACTGCGGCGCGAGGCCCGTCGCGTCCTTCAGGCGCGCGTGCACCGTGTAGCCGCCGGCGCTGCCCGTGTCGGTGCTGACCCAGCGGTAGATGCCGACCGCCGCCGCCGTGCCCACGACGGTGAACAGCCCAACTCTGGCGGCTCGGGTCCACTCGATCATGCGAAATTGCGCGCGCGCGGCGCGAGGTTAGCACTCCCGAGGCCCTGCGTCCGCGCGGGATTTGGCGCCGCCGACGCGGGGCGGCTACGCTCCAGCTTGCCGCACATGGCGAAGCTCCGCTGGTCGTTCCTCGTCGCCGCGGGCGTGCTCGTGGCCGAGGCCGCGCCCGCCGGCGAGCGCGC
>CAITLX010000453.1 GCA_903893335.1 uncultured delta proteobacterium
CACGGTGCAGGCCTACTGGGAGGCGCAGATGGACCTCGTCGCCATCCACCCCCTGTTCAACCTCTACAACCAGCGCTGGCCGCTTCGCACCGGCCAGAGCCACGACCCGCCCGCCAAGTTCGTGTTCCGCGACGAGGCCTCGGCGCGCGTCGGCAGCGCCACCGACAGCCTCGTGTCCGACGGCTGCATCATCTCGGGCGGGCGCATCCACCGCAGCGTGCTCAGCCCGCGCGTGCGCGTGAACTCGTTCAGCGAGGTCGAGGAGTCGATCATCTTCGAGAACGTGCAGATCGGCCGCCACGCGCGCATCCGTCGCGCCATCATCGACAAGGACGTGGAGATCCCGTCCAACGCGTCCATCGGCTACGACCTCGAGGAGGACCAGCGCCGCTTCTACGTCAGCCCCGAGGGCATCGTCGTCATCCCCAAGCGCACGAAGATCGCCTGACGCCGCTCGCGCCGTGCCCGGGGGCGGGTATCATCGCGCACCGTGACCTTCGATTTCCTGGCGCGCGGCGCCAAGCCCGGCGACGACCCCATCTTCGCGCTCAACGCCGAGGCGAGCGCGCGCAAGGCGCGCGGCGAGCCGATCGTCAACGCGACCATCGGCGCGCTGCTCGCGGACGACGGCGCGCTCGCGGTGCTGCCGACCGCGGCGCGCGCGGTGGGCGAGGTGCCCACCTCCGAGTGGGCGCCGTACGCCCCCATCTCGGGGTCGCCCGCGTTCCTCGACGCGGTGCTCGACGACGCGCTCGGCGCCGTGCCCGAGCTGCGCGCGTTCGGCGTCGCGGTCGCGACGCCCGGCGGCACCGGCGCGCTGCGCCACGCGCTGACCACCTTCCTCGCGCCCGGCCAGAGCGTGCTCACCACGTCGTTCTACTGGGGGCCGTACGCCACGCTCGCCGACGAGCACGACCGCCGCGTCGCCACCTTCCGCATGTTCGACGAGCAGGGCGCGCTCGACGTCGCCGACCTCGACCGCGCGCTCGGCGAGGCCATCGCGGCGCAGGGGCGCGCGCTGCTGTTTCTCAACGACCCGTGCCACAACCCGACCGGCTACTCGATGTCCGACGCCGACTGGGCCGCGACCGTCGAGGTCGTCGGGCGCCACGCCGAGCGCGCGCCGGTCGCCGTGCTCGTCGACGCGGCCTACGCCGCCTACGGCCCCGCCGGGGCGCTCGCGAGGCCGACGCGGGCGCTCGCGCGCATCGCCGACCGCGCGCTGGTGCTCGTCGCGTGGAGCGCGTCGAAGACGTTCACGCACTACGGCCTGCGCGTCGGCGCGCTCGTCGCCTGCGTGCCCGACCCCGCCGCGCGCGCGCAGGTCGCCGGCGCGCTCGGCTACGCCTGCCGCGGCACCTGGTCCAACTGCAACCGCGGGGGCATGGCCGCGGTCACGGCGCTGCTGCGCGACGCGGCCCTTCGCACGGCGGTCGACGGCGAGCGGGCGTCGTTCGTGGCGCTGCTCGACGCGCGCGTCGCCGCGTGGAACGCCGCCGCGCGCCCGCGCGGGCTGCGCTACCCGCGCTACGACGGAGGCTTCTTCGTCACCGTCTTCACCGACGACGCGCAGCGCGCCGCCGAGGCCCTGAGGGGCGAGGGTGTGTTCGTCGTGCCGCAGCGAGGCGCGCTCCGCGTCGCCCTCTGCTCGGTCGCGGCGCGCGACGTGCCGCGCCTGGTCGAGGCGATTGCGCGTCATGTCGTTTGACAAGCGCCCCCTCGCATCCTAGGTTGCGCGCCGCTTCCGCGGGGCCGTAGCTCATTTGGGAGAGCGCCTCCATGGCATGGAGGAGGTAGAGGGTTCGATCCCCTTCGGCTCCACCCCCGCGTTTCGCAGCGAGTTCCACGGCTCACGCCGTGGCCGCTGCGGGGCGTGTCGCTCGTCGGTCGCGCGCGGCGTGCTGGCAAGTTGGTCCCATCGCGCGTACCTCTGGTCGCAGGGGGGGACCGGAGCGGCCTCATGACGAGGCTGCCTTCGACGTCCCAGAAAGGTCGATTCATGCGACGAGTTCTGGTGGGCGCGGGTGTGGTCGGGTGCTGGGCGGTCGTGTCCTGTGCCGCATTGCTCGGGTGCAGCAGCAGCGACAGCGCCGCTCCTGCGGGCGCGGCCGGTTCGGCCGGAAGCGCCGGGACGGGAGGCTCGGGGGGCGGCGGCGGCA
>CAITLX010000454.1 GCA_903893335.1 uncultured delta proteobacterium
AGGGGCAGGCGGGCGACAACGTCGGCTGCCTGCTGCGCGGCGTGGAGAAGGACCAGATCGAGCGCGGTCAGGTCCTGGCCAAGCCGGGCAGCATCACGCCGCACGTGAAGTTCCTCGGCGAGGTCTACGTCCTGAAGAAGGAGGAGGGTGGCCGTCACACGCCGTTCTTCACCAACTACCGTCCGCAGTTCTACGTCCGCACGACGGACGTGACCGGGACGGTCGATCTCCCCGAAGGCGTGAAGATGGTCATGCCGGGCGACAACATCACCATGACGGTGTCGCTGCAAACCCCGGTCGCCCTCGAAGAGCAGATGCGCTTCGCGATCCGCGAAGGCGGCAAGACCGTCGGCGCTGGCGTCGTCACCAAGATCCTCGAGTAACAGCGGGTGCGAGTACAGGTCTCGCTCGCCTGCTCGGTCTGCGCCACGCGCAACTACCGGACGACCCGACTCGTGCTCAACGGCGTCAAGCCGCTCCGCCTCAAGAAGTTCTGCCCGGCCTGCAAGCAACACACGGTGCACCAGGAAACCAAGTGACCAGACGCCGCCCCGCCCTTCGGGGGTGGCAGACCAACACGAAAGAAGCCGACCGGGTACGCTCCTCGCGGGCGGACGGCTTCGAAGGGGCGTAGCTCAATTGGTAGAGCAGCGGATTCCAAATCCGCAGGCCGGGGGTTCGAGCCCCTCCGCCCCTGCCCACGACCCTCCCTTTTCAGTCTCCCGATGACCACCGACACCAACCCCCCGAACGACCCGAGCGACGAGCTGTCGCCGGAGGCCACCGAGGCCCCGGACGACTCGTCTGCCGTGCCGACGCAGCTCGGCGCGACGCGCTATGTGCTCGCGGCGTTCTTCGCGGCGGGCATGGCGGTGGCGTTCCTCGTCGCGAAGACGACGACCGGGGCTTGGAACCGCCTCGCGGACAACGCGTGGGTCTCCGCCCACATCCCCGCGCTCAGCCGGCTGGGCGAGGACGACCGCGCGACCTGGGCCATGCTGCTCGGCGCCGTGGTCGGCGTCTGGGCCGCGGTCTACGCCTACCGCCGCGACGACGTCCGGACCTGGACGAGCGAGGTCGCCTCCGAGCTCGCGAAGGTCACCTGGCCTTCCAAGAAGGAAGTCACCAACTCGACCATGGTCGTGATCGCGACGAGCACGTTCGCCACCGTCTACCTGGCGCTGCTCGATCGATTCTGGGGGTTCGTCACGAACCTCGTCTACGGAAGCTGACGAGGAGCCATCGATGCTGAGCGAAGAGGTCGTTACGCAACCGTCGGGAGCGCCTGCCATGGCGAAGAAGTGGTACGTCATTCAGACCTACTCGGGTTTCGAGGCGAAGGTGAAGTCGGCCCTCCTCGAGCGCATCAAGCAAAACTCGATGGAGGAGCGGTTCGGCGAGATCCTGATCCCGACCGAGACGGTCCAGGAAACGCGCATGGGGGGCAAGACGCGCGTGCGTCAGAAGACGAGCTTCCCCGGCTACATCTTCGTCGAGATGGAGATGAGCGAAGCGGCCTGGCACGTGGTCAAGGACACGCCGAAGGTCACCGGTTTCATCGGTCACCAGACGCCGCAGGAGGTGAAGCCTCCGCAGATCGAGGACCTCCGCAAGGGGATCGTCGAGGGCGCCGTGAAGCCCAAGCCGCGCATCTCGTTTGAAGAGGGCGACGAGGTCCGCGTCATCGATGGCGCGTTCGCGAACTTCTCCGGCACCGTCGAAGAAGTGAAGCCCGAGAAGCAGAAGCTCAAGGTGAAGGTCTCGATCTTCGGGCGTGCGACGCCGGTCGAGCTCGACTTCAGCCAGGTGGAGAAGCGTTCATGAAGAAGATTGTTGGCTACGTCAAGCTCCAGCTTCCCGCCGGCAAGGCGAACCCGTCGCCGCCTGTAGGCCCCGCGCTCGGCCAGCACGGCGTCAACATCATGGCGTTCTGCAAGGACTTCAACGGCAGGAGCGCCGCGCAGGGCGACATGATCATCCCGGTGGTGATCACGGTCTACTCCGACCGTAGCTTCAGCTTCATCATGAAGACGCCGCCGGCGTCCGTGTTGCTGAAGAAGGCCGCTGGCCTGTCGACCCTGAAGAAGCCGGGCGCTGGCTCCAAGGAGCCGAACAAGACCAAGGTCGGGACGGTCACCCAGGCGCAGGTCCGCGAGCTCGCGGCGCTGAAGATGGGCGACATGAACACGACCAACCTCGAGTCCGCCGTGCGCTCGATGTCGGGCACCGCCCGCTCGATGGGCATCGACATCGTCGACTGACCTCTCCCGCAGCACCCGCCGACGGTCGCTCCGGCGACACGTCGTCGGCCGATCTTTCTCCGCAGCACCCTTACGAATCCGCACCACCGTGTCCGCGAAGTCCGCGGGCCTCCGGTGGGAGGCACCGAGCCGAGGAGTCCCCATGACGTTCGTTCCGAAGAAGCGCAAGAAGGCCGACGCCCTCGTCGACCGCGCGCAAAAGGTCACGGTCGAAGAGGCCGTCGCCATCCTCAAGAAGGTGGCGTTCGCGAAGTTCGACGAGACCGTCGACATCGCCATCCGCCTTGGCGTCAACCCCAAGCACGCCGACCAGATGGTTCGCGGAGCGCTCGTCCTGCCGCACGGCACCGGGCAAAAGCTCCGCGTCCTGGTGTTCGCGCGCGGTGAGAAGGAGCGCGAGGCCCTCAACGCCGGCGCAGACTTCGCGGGCGGCGACGAGCTCGTGGCCAAGGTCCAGGAAGGCTTCATGGACTTCGACCGCGTCATCGCGACCCCCGACATGATGGGCGCCGTCGGCAAGCTCGGCCGCATCCTCGGACCGCGCGGCCTGATGCCGAACCCGAAGGTCGGCACCGTGACCTTCGAGGTCGGCTCCGCCGTGAAGGAAGCCAAGGCGGGCAAGGTCGAGTACCGCGTCGAGAAGGCCGGCATCGTCCACGCCCGCATCGGCAAGATTTCGTTCGGCGAGAGCGAGCTGGCCGCCAACGCCCTCGCGCTCGTGCAGGCGCTCGTGCGCGCCAAGCCGTCGACGGCCAAGGGCATCTATCTGCGAAGCATCACGCTCTCGACGACGATGGGCCCGGGCGTCCGGGTCGATCCGGTGTCGGTCGTGTCCAAGACCGAAGAGGAGGCGTGATGGAACGCGTCGCAAAGACCACCGCCATTGCCGAGATCAAGGGCCGGTTCGACCGGGCCACCTCGGCCGTGTTCGTCGATTTCCAGGGCATGAAGGTCGCGGACGTCACCAAGCTGCGCGACGAGTTCCGCAAGGCTGGCGCCGAGTACCGCGTCGTGAAGAACACGATGGTCAAGCAGGCCATCAAGGACACGGCCTGGGGCAAGTCGCTCGACAAGACGCTCGTCGGCATGACCGGCGTCGCCTGGAGCTACGAGGACCCGGCGGCCGCCGCCAAGGTCGTCAAGTCGTTCCGCAAGGACAACGACAAGCTGAAGATCAAGGCCGGCCTCATCGATGGGCAGTTCCTCGATGCCGCCGCCGTCGAGTCGCAGCTCGCGACCATGCCGGGCAAGCAGGAGCTCCGCGCGATGCTGCTCGCGACGCTCCAGGCGCCGCTGCAGCAGTTCGTCGCACTGCTCAACGCCCCGGCCCAGAACTTCGTGTACCTCCTGGCCGCGAAGAAGGACAAGGACTGAGCCCAGGTCACCTCCACGGTTCGCGAGCTCCCGACCTCGGGCGCCCGCGAGCCGCGTGTCGCCGAAGCTCTGCCGATCGAAGACTCTCCGCGCGAGCGCCAGACGCCCAACGCCGTCCGCCGCCCGCGCACAGTTCCCAAACAACCCAAGCACCGCATCACTCAACGGAGAAACACCATGGCTGATCTCTCGCGCGAGCAGGTCGTCGATTACCTGTCGAATCTGCCCGTCATCCAGATTGCTGACCTCATCAAGACCCTCGAGGACAAGTGGGGCGTCAAGGCTGCCCCGGTTGCCGTCGCGGCCGCCGCGGCCCCCGTGGCGGCAGCTGCCGTCGTCGAGGAGAAGACGGAGTTCACCGTCGAGCTCTCGAGCGCCGGTGCGAACAAGATCAACGTGATCAAGGTCGTCCGCGAGATCACGGGCCTGGGCCTCAAGGAGGCCAAGGATCTCGTCGAGGGCGCGCCGAAGGTCGTCAAGGAAGGCGTCTCCAAGGCCGAGGCCGAGGACTTCAAGAAGAAGCTCGAAGACGCGGGCGCCAAGATCGAACTCAAGTAACGCCCTCTGAGCGGTCAGCCATGATGGCTCCCCCCCGCGCGCCCTCCAGGGTGCGCGGGGTGTGAGCCTTATGGTGCCACCGCTCCATTCACGTCGCACTCACGTACTCGTCTGCGCAGCATGCCCGGAGGCACGATGGCGTCGGTCATCCAGAGCAACTTCCGTATCCGTAAGAACCTCGGTCGCGTCCGTCGGATCATCGACGTGCCGAACCTGATCGACATCCAGAAGAGCTCGTACGACAAGTTCCTCCAGACGAACGTCCCGCCGAGCGATCGGCAGGAGATCGGTCTCCAGGCCGTCTTTCGCAGCGTTTTCCCGATCAAGGACTTCAACGGAACGAGCGAACTGGTGTTCGTCTCGTACAACCTCGAAAAGCCGAAGTACGACGTCGACGAGTGCCGCCAGCGCGGCATGACCTTCGCCGCGCCGATCAAGGTGACGACGCAGTTGATGATCTACGACGCCCGTGAGGGCGGCGAGCGCATCGTCCGCGACATCAAGGAGCAGGAGGTCTACTTCGGCGAGCTGCCGTTGATGACCGACACCGGCACCTTCATCATCAACGGCACCGAGCGCGTGGTCGTCTCCCAGCTGCACCGCAGCCCGGGCGTCTTCTTCGACCATGACAAGGGCAAGACGCACTCGAGCGGCAAGCTCCTCTACAGCGCGCGCGTGATTCCTTACCGCGGTTCGTGGCTCGATTTCGAGTTCGACCCGAAGGACATCATGTACGTGCGCATCGACCGCCGCCGGAAGATGCACGCGACCGTGCTCCTGCGCGCGCTCGGCTACACGACGCAGGACCTGCTCAGCTACTTCTACTTGACCGAGACGGTGTTCCTCGAGAAGGCGAACAAGTACGCCCGCTCGATCGAGTTCGACCAGCTGACCGGGCAGCGCGCCACGCGCGACATCCGCATCGCCGGCGAGACGATCGTCAAGAAGAACACGAAGTTCACCAAGGCCGCGATCAAGAAGCTTCGCGAGGCCAAGGTCGACAGGCTCCCGATCGAGGTCGAGGAGCTCGCGGGCAAGGTCGC
>CAITLX010000455.1 GCA_903893335.1 uncultured delta proteobacterium
CGGAGGCGCGGGCTCGGCCGCGCGGGGGGGGCGCCAGCCTATCGCGGATCGGGGGCGCGTCGCACGCGCCTCGCGGCGCCGGCGGTCACCCGATCTCGAACTTGCTCCACATCGCGCGCCGCATGCGGGCGCGCTGGAGGTCGCGCCCGGTGACGAAGTGAGCGACCGACCACGCGGCGATGAGCTCGCCCTCCTGGCCCAGCGCGGGCAGCACGGTCGGGCCCGCGAGGAACGTGTGCGCGATGGGGCCGCGCACCGGCTCGCCCGCGATGCCCATCCAGCCCGGTTGACCGAGCGACCACTGCGCGACCATCGGCTCGGCGCCGACCGTCCCGCCCGCGAGGTGCACGCGCTCGACGTCGCGGCGTACGCCGTCGCGCCACACCCACGCCGGTCGCCCGTCGTGGGGCGAGTCGACCATGCTGAGGTGGCGCTCGAGGAACGGCAGCTCCGCGGTGAGCGTCGCGAGCACGCGCTCGCGCGCGTCGGCGAGCCCCGCCGCCGTGCCCGACGGGCTCACGGGCACGAGCATCTCGGCGACCAGCAGCTCGGTCGGATCGTCGTCGGCGGCCTGGGGACGCGAGAGGTGGAGCGGCGCGCCGCGCGCCCCGGTGCGCGGCAGCACGACGGCCTCGCGCCCGAGCTGACCCGGGACCCCTTCGCGTCGCACCCGGCACGACACGACGAACCTCCCCGAGGCGCGCGTGACGCGAGGCCAGGCGCGCTCGGCGAAGGGCGTCACGCCCTCGCCGCCGGTCAGCTCGGCGAGCTCCTCGCCGGTGCCGTCGCTCACCACGAACGTGGCGCCGGTGGGGTGCTCGTCGCCGTCGAGGTGCACGCCCGCTGCCTGCCCGTGGCGGAGCACCAGGCGCGTCGCGCGATCGCCGAGCCGCGCCGTTCCGCCGTACGCGGCGATGCGGTCGAGCAGGAGCTGCGCGAGCTCGTCCTCGCCGCCCGGCAGCGCGAGCGGCCCGCGGGCCCACGAGCCGTTGAGCCGCGCGAGCGCGAACGGCGGGAGCGGCGAGCCGGTGTCGGCGAGGTGCGTGGCGAAGCGCGCGAGCGCGGTCACCACGTCGCGGTACGGGTGCGCCGGCGGGAAATCGGCGAGCAGATCGTGGGCCGCGGGGGCGCGCAGCCAGGGCAGCTTCGCGGCGAGCGACGCCGTCTTGCGACGCTCCCAGAACGTGCCGGGGGGCCACACCGCGTCCGCGTCGAACGCGGCGTCGGCGGCGGCGTTGACCCGCGCGAGCTCGGCGTAGAGATCGTCGACGCTGCGCCGGACCTCGGGCATCTCGCGCTCGACCTCGCGCGCGAACAGCGCGACGTCGGGCGGCAGCGAGAGGCGCGCGCCCGGGCGCAGGACGTCGACCATCGGGTCGAGCGCGAAGGCGCGCTGCCGGAAGCTCTGCGTCTGGGCGATCTCGGCGAGCAGGCGGCGCCAGCCGGGCGAGGTCGCCGCGAGGAAGGTGAACGCGGAGCGCGCGAGCGGGCTCCCCTCGAGGCGGTAGGTCGGCGCGCGCCCCCCCTGGCCGACGACGAGCACGCGGAAGTCGCGGCGCGCGAGCAGCAGCGCGGAGGCGAGCGCGCCGAAGCTGCGGCCGAGGACGACGACGTCGAAGTGCTGGCCGGTCAACCGCCGAGCCCTCGCGAGGCGCGCACGCCTCGCGTGACGACGCGGGGCCTCGAGCTCGCGGTGCCGGGCACGAGCTCGACCTGGCCGGCGGCGATCCACCGCAGCACGTCGACGAGCAGCGCGTGCTCCTCGGCGAGGATGCGCGCGGTGAGCGCGGCCTCGTCGTCGTCGTCGAGCACCGGCACGGCGGCCTGCGCGATGACTGGGCCCGTGTCGGTGCCGGCGTCGACGAAATGCACCGTGCAGCCGGCGATCTTCACGCCGTAGCGCAGCGCCTGTCCCTGCCCGTGCACGCCCGGAAACGACGGCAGGAGCGCGGGGTGGATGTTGACGACCGCGCCGGGGAACGCGTCGAGCAGCGTCGGGGTGAGCACGCGCATGAACCCGGCGAGCACGACGAGCGACGCGCCAGCGCCGCGCAGCACCTCGACGAGCGACGCGTCGAACGCCGCGCGATCGGCGAACTCGGCGTGGCGCACGACGCGCGTCGGCACGCCCGCGCGCCGCGCGCGCTCGAGGGCGAACGCGTCGTCGCGGTTGGAGACCACCACGCGCACGCGCGCGTCGAGCGCGCCCGCCGCGACGGCGTCGAGGACGGCTTGCAGGTTCGACCCGCTGCCCGAGACCAGGACGCCGAGCTCGAGCGTTGCCACGGCGCTGGCTCCCGGCTCAGGCGAAGCGCACGCGCGCTTCGAACGGCGTGTCGGCCGCGCAGGCCTCGATCTCGCCGAGCATCCAGGGCTCTTCGCCCGCGCCCATGAGCCGCGTCAGCGCCTCGCCCGCGCTCTCGCGCGCGACGATGGCGAGCAGGCCGACGCCGAGGTTGAACACGCGCCGCATCTCGGCCTCCTCGACGGGGCCCCCCTCGGCGATGACGCGGAAGATGGCGGGGCGCTCCCAGCTCGTGGCGTCGACGCGCAGCGCGAGGCCGTCGGGGAGCACGCGCGGCACGTTGCCCGGGAGCCCGCCGCCGGTGATGTGGCTGAGCGCGTGCACGCCGGAGAAGCCGCCGTCGAGCAGCGCGGCGACCGAGCGCGCGTAGATGCGGGTCGGCACGAGGAGCGCCTCGCCCACCGTCGTGCCGAGCGCGTCGAGGTGGTCGCCCATCGACTTGCCCATCGACTGCTCGAGCACGCGCCGCGCGAGCGAGTAGCCGTTGGAGTGCAGGCCGCTCGACGGGAGCGCGATGGCCACGTCGCCTGCGCGCACCTTCGTGCCGTCGAGCAGGCGCTTGCGCTCGACGACGCCGACCGCGAAGCCCGCGAGGTCGTACTCGCCGTCGGCGTACATGCCGGGAAGCTCGGCCGTCTCGCCGCCGAGCAGCGCGCAGCCGGCGAGCTTGCAGCCGTCGGCGATGCCGCGCACGACCGCCTCGCCCGTCGCGAGGTCGAGCTTGCCCGTCCCGAAGTAGTCGAGGAAAAAGAGCGGGCGCGCGCCCGTCGTCACGATGTCGTTGACGCACATCGCGACCAGATCCTGCCCGATGGTGTCGTGCTTGCCCGTCGCGAAGGCCACCTTGAGCTTGGTGCCCACGCCGTCGGTCCCGCTGACGAGGATGGGCTCGTCGAGCCCGCTCGGCACGCGGCAGAGGCCGGCGAAGCCGCCGACGTCGCCCATGACCTCGGCGATGCGCGTCGCGCGCGCGAGGGGCTTGATGCGCTCGACGAGCTCGTCTCCGGCGTCGATGTCGACGCCTGCTTGGCGGTACGTGACGGCCATAAGAGGTGCGCGGGGCTTACCACGACCGGCGCGGCGCGGGTGGCGCAGCGCAGCAGGGCCCGTGCTACACGCCCGGCCCGTGCAGTCCTTGCTCGTCGCGGCCGCCGTGATCGTCGAGGCGGGGCGCGTGCTGGTCACGCGGCGCCCGGCCGGCACCCACCTCGCGGGGGCGTGGGAGTTCCCCGGCGGCAAGGTCGAGCCCGGCGAAGACCCGCGCGAAGCGGTCGCGCGCGAGCTTCGCGAGGAGCTCGGCATCGACGCGCGCGCCGGGGAGATCCTCGACGTGACGTTCCACCGCTACCCCGACAAGTGCGTGACCTTGCTCTTCTTCGAGGTGGCGCGGCTGCCCGGCTCGCCCGCGCCCGAGCCCCTCGAGGTCGCCGAGCTGCGCTGGGCGGGGCCGGGCGAGCTCGCGCCGGCCGACTTCCCCCCGGCCGACCTCGCAGCCCTCGCGAAGGTCCGCCGCCTGCTGGGCCCCGGGGTGCGTTGACAACCCGCCGGGGGGGCGGGCATCATGTTCGGCCCTTTCGTGGTCGGCCGAGCACCCCCTGGCTTCGCCAGTGCCGCCCCACCCGGAGCGTGACCGAGCCCGCATGAGCATCCGAGATCGCCTGATCGAGCGCGGGAAGAAGGCGGCGGCCTCTCCTCGCCTGACGCGCATGCTGACCGACGACCGCGTCATGCGCGTCGCCGAGGGGGTGCTCGACGCCCCCGCGCGCCTGCGCGCGGCCCGGCGCAAGGCCGCCGAGGCGTGGGACGTGCTCGTGCACGGCGTCGCGCTGCCCAACATCGACCCCGCGCTCGACGACGACCCGTCCGACCGCGTCGAGGCCGCGCCGGCAGCCGCCTCCACCGGCGCGGCCGCTCGCGCCCCGCGCGCGACCCCGGTCGCGGCAGGGCCCGAGCGCACCACGTCCGAGCGCGCCCACGACGACC
>CAITLX010000456.1 GCA_903893335.1 uncultured delta proteobacterium
CCGTGCCCTCGCCCGCGCCCGCGGTCGAGGACGACAGGGAGAAGACGTAGGTTCGCGGCTCGCCGCGCTTGGTGCCGCCGACGACGACCTTGAGGCAGCCGCCTGGCCCCGTGACGCCTGCGGCGCGCAAGAGCTCGGCGCGGCGCGACAGGATGTGCGCTACCGAGAACTCGAGCGGCACGACGTCGACGCCCGAGACGCGCAGCGGCGTCTCGGTGCAGGCGCCGACGCGGACCATCTCCTGGGTGAGGTGGAAGTACGAGAGCGGGAAGATCACGCCCATGTTGGTCGCGCGCTTGAGGCCCGGGATGTACTTCGGGAGGGTGATCGTCTCGGGGTGCGGGTAGGGGTAGACGGGGAAGCGCCCGACGCCGCGGAAGTCGGTCTCGACGACGTGCGCCTGGCCGCTCGGCTCGAGCTGGCGGACGCTCACCATCTGGCCGTCGAGGAAGAGAGGCACGTCGTTGACCATCGCGTGGATGCGGTGCTTGACCACCGCCGGGCCCTCCTCGGGCTCGCCGCCGTGGATGTGGAGGATGTCGACCGTCTCGACCGTCTCGAGCAGCTGGTCCTTGCACAGGCGCACGAAGACGTTGGCGAGGCCGGGCGAGTTGCCCATGCCGACGAGCGCCGACACGCCCGCGGCGCGCGCCTCGTCGTCGAGCGCGAGCATCTTCACGGTCGGGGCGAGGTCGTCGCAGACGTCGACGTAGCGCACGCGCGCGTCGAGGGCCGCGCGCAGCACCGGCGGGCCGAAGCGGTAGAAGGGGCCGATGGCGTTGAGCACGACGTCGGCGCCGGTGATGGCGGCGCGCAGCGACTCGGGCGAGTTCGCGTCGACCTCGAGCGCGCGCAGCGAGGGCTTGCCGATCTGGGCGACGAGCGCCTGCGCGACCGGCAGGCGGGTGTCGGCCACGACGATCTCGTCGAAATAGGCGCCTGCCGCGAGCGCCTTCACGGCGACCGAGCCGATGCCACCACAGCCACCGAGCACGACGATCTTCGACATGGGGGAGCCTCCTCGAGGTGCGTCGAAGTACCGGACCTCGACGGCGCCGGCAAGCCGGCGAGACAGATGCGGTCAGAACTGACCGTGCGCGATCTGCGCGTGCGACGTCTGCCCCTCGCGCGTGTCGCCGAAGGCGGCCCAGAGGTCGCCGCCCGGGCGCGCGACGAGCGTGAAGTAGTCGCCGAGAAACAGCAGGTTGGTGCGGTCGGTCGTGACGAAGAACGGCGCGTCGGAGACGGCCTCGTTGGGGCCGCAGCGCTTCGTGCCCGCGTCGGCGTCGGCCGAGAAATCGCAGACCGACATCGCGACGAGCCCGGCGTACGGGGCGTACCGGCCATCGTACCAGGCGACGTACACGCGGCTCGTCGCGCGATCGACGGCGAGCGCGGGGTGGAAGTGGGTCGCGCACTTGGACGGCTCGTCGTTGACCGTCTCGCGCGTCCACGTCTTGCCGTCGGTGGCGGTCGCCAGCACGATGTCCCACGCCCCGTCGGCGGCGCCTGCGACGTACGCGACGTGCACGCGGCCATTCTCGGCGGCGACCACGGCCTGCTCGAACGGCACGGGCTGGCCGGTGAGGCTCACGCGCGTCGAGGCGGTCACGCTGCCGCCGCCGTCGTCGGAGTGCGCGTAGAGGATGGCGTTGCCTGTCGAGCCGTGGATGTCGCCCGCGCCCGCCTGCGTGGCGACGAGGTGCACGCTGCCCGACTCGTCGACCGCCGGGGTGATGAGGTTGGTGAAGGTGAAGTTGTTCGAGGTGAAGACGGGGAGGCTCTGGCCCGGCTTGCCCGGCAGCCCCCACGTTCGCCCGCCGTCCTCGGACCGCAGCAGCACCGTCGGGAAGTCGTTCGTGCGCGCCGCGAGGTACGCGGCGTAGAGCACCTCGCGCGACGCATCGAGCTTGTCGGGGCCGATCGCGAGCCAGGGGTGATCGAGGCAGGGGCCCGACTGGCCGCTCGTGCCGAGGTCGGCGGCGCAGTCGCTCGTGGGGTTGGCCTTGACCGTCGTCCACGACGCGCCGTGGTCGGTCGAGCGCGCGACGAGCAGGTCGGCGTGCGTCGCCTGACCGTCGAGGCCGAGCGTCGAGTAGTAGAACGTGCCGTCGCGCCCGACCACGAGGTACGGGTCGCTGTAGAACGCGACGCCCGGGCCGGTCGGCCCGTCGGACTCGGTGAACGCGATCGGCGTCTGCGAGATGTCGCCGTACGCGGCGGGCGTCGAGTTGCCACCCTGCGAGAGGCCGTTGAAGCCGACGACGACG
>CAITLX010000457.1 GCA_903893335.1 uncultured delta proteobacterium
CGACGCGCGCGTCGCGAGCGGGCCGCCGCGGATGATCCACCTCGACGCGCGCCACACCAATCGCAGCCCGTTCGCCGGGCCCGTCGCGCCTGCGGTCGCGTGGACGTACGACGCGGGGGGCGCGGTGGAGGCAGCGCCCTGCGTGCTCGACGACGGCACGATCGTCGTCGCGTCGCTCGCCGGTCGCCTGGTGGGGCTCGACCCCGCGACGGGGCGCGAGCGCTTCTCGGTCGCGCTCGGCGACCGCGCCTACGCGAGCCCGCTCTGCCTGGGCGCCTCCGTCGTCGCGGGCTCCGACGCGAAGCGAGTCGTATCCGTGGGCCCCGGCGGGCGCGTGCGCTTCCGCCTCGAGGTCGACGGCGAGGTCGACACCGGCCCCGCGCCGCTGCCGTCGGGCGGCTTCGTCGTCGCGGCCGGCCGCGTCGTGCACGCCCTTCGCGCCGACGGCACGATCGTCTGGCGCTTCCGCGCGCGGCGGCACGTGTACACCTCACCGGCCGTCGCGGACGACGGCTCGGTCTACTTCGGCGCGCAGGACGATCACGCCTACGCCGTCGGCCCCGACGGCAAGCTGCGGTGGCGCGTGAACCTCGGCGCCGACGTCGACGGGTGCCCGGCCATCGGCGACGACGGCACCGTGTACTTCGGCACCGACGCGCGCGAGGTGGTGGCGCTCGACCCTGCGTCCGGAGCCGTGCGCGCGCGCGGACGTCGGAGGCTTCGTGCGCGGCTGCGCGTCGGTCGCGCGCGACGGCACGGTGCTGGTCGGGACGTACGGTCCGGCGCCGCGCCTGGTCGCGCTCGACCCGCGCACGCTCGCGGTCGTGTGGGCCTACGCGGTGCCGGGCACCGGCGCCGCCGAGCAGGGCGTGCACGGCGGCCCGGTCGAGGACCGCGACGGGAGGCTCTACTTCGGCGCGCAGGACGACGCGCTCTACGCGCTCGACGCCGACGGACGCTTGCTCTTCCGGCGCGTGCTCGGCGGCGACGTCGACGCCCCGGTCGCGCTCGTCGCGGACGGGACGCTCCTCGTTTCGGCCGACGATGGCCGCGTGGTGGCGCTGCGCGACCCGTGACGCGGCGCGCGCTATGCTCGTGCCCTGCGAGGTGACGGCATGGTGGGCGCATATCCCGACCCGCGGACCGACGACGACGCCGACGTCGCGTGGGGCCTGACGAACGGCGCGCTGCTCTTCCGCGAGGGGGAGGTGCAGGACGCCCTCTCGTGGCTGCGGCGCGCCACCTCGGCTGCGGCGCAGGCGGGCTGCCACCGCCGGGCGGCCGAGCTGCGCGAGGCGGCGCGCAGGCTCGACGCGCAGAGCGCGCCCCAGCGCATCTCGTCGCTGCCCCCCAACCTTGCCCCGACGCTCGTGCCGCCCGAGGGGGACCTCGACGCGCTCGACGCACCGGACGCGCTCGACGTGCTCGAGTCGCTCGGCTCCACCGACGTCGTCGCCGTCGCGCGGCCGACCGACGACGACGACCTGGAGCTCGAGTCGAGCGATCTGCTCACGCCGCGCGCTGCTGCTGCCACCACGCGCGCCTCTCCGCCGCCGCCACCGAGCCTGCCGCCCCCCTCGTCGCTCGTGCTCGACGCGGTCGCGACGCTCCCGCTCGCGCGCATCGCCGCGCTCGCGGACGTGCCGGACGACGTGCGCGCGCGGCTCGCCGCGGTGGCGTCGGTCGAGACGCTCGCGGCCGACGAGGCGCTCGCGGTGACGGGCCTCGTCGTCGTGCTCGACGGAGAGGTCGTCGTGCAGCCGGTCTCGTCCGACACCGCGGTGTCGCGGCTCCGCGCGGGCGACGCGCTCCTGATGCAGGGGAGCCTCGCCTCCTCGGTCCCGCTGCGCGTCGTCGCCGGGATGGAGACGGCGACGGTCGCGTCGTGGCCCGCCACGACGCTGCACCGCCTGCTCGACCCCTGCCCCTGGGTGCTCGCCGAGCTCGGCGAGCAGGCCGATCGCACCCAGGCGCTCGCCGGCATTGCGCTGGGCCCGCTGGGCCACCGGCTCGACGAGGAGCTGCGCGACCGCGCGCTCGCGGCGCTCGAGGTGCGCGTGCTCGCCGCCGGCGAGCTCGTCGCCGAGCGGGGCGAGCACGTGCCCGGCATGATCGCCCTGTGCGGCGGCAGCCTCGCGCTCGACCCCGGCGTCGCCCCCCCGCGCGTGGGCGAGTTCCTGTTCGCCGCGGAGCTGCTGCGCGGCGCGGCGGCTCCCGCGCGCGCCGTCGCGGGCCCAGGCGGCGCGCTCCTGCTGGTCGGCGAGCGACACCGCACCCAGGAGCTGCTCGTCACGTTCCCGCCCCTGCTCGAGATCTTCGCCGGGGCATGAGCGCGCCGGGCGTCGGCGCTGTCCTGGTCGGCGGCGCCGGGCGTCGCATGGGCGGCGTCGCCAAGGGGCTGCTGCCCGCGCCGAGCGGAGAGCCGATCGCGCTCGCGCTCACGCGCGCGTTCGAGGCGATCGGCTGGGAGCCCGTGCTGGTGGGCGACGCCGTCGCCTACGCCGCGCTCGGGCTCAGGGCCGTCGCCGACGAGCCCGCGGGCGTCGGCCCCATCGGCGGGCTGTGCGCCGCGCTCGGGTACGCGGGAGAGCGCTGCGTCATCGTCGTCGGGTGCGACATGCCCTTCGTCGACGCCGCGACGCTCGCGTCGCTCGCTGCGCACCCGAGCGGCGCGCCTGCGCTCGCGCCGCGCGAGGCCGACCGCTGGGAGCCGTTGCTGTCGCGGTGGGACGCCGCGCGCTGCGTCGCCGCGGTGCGCGCCGAGATCGCGCGCGGCACGCGGTCGCTCCAGCGCGCGTGCGACGCGGTCGGCGCCGAGCGCTGGCCCATGGAGCTTGCGGCGCGCCGCGCGCTGGTGGACTGGGACGAGCCTGGTGACCTTGCGCGCGCCCGGCCCGATCCGCTTCGATCGCCATGAGCTCTCCGGCGCGCTGGGCGATCTCGGCACCTTCGTGCCGCTCTTCGTCGGCCTAGCGCAGCGCGGCCTCGTCGCCCCCGGCGCCGCGCTGCTCGCCGCGGGCCTCGCCAACGTCGCCACCGGCCTCGCGTTCGGCCTCCCGATGGCGGTGCAGCCGATGAAGGCCATCGCCGCGCTCGCGCTCGCCGGCGCGCTCGACGCGACCGAGGTCGCCACCGCCGGCCTCGTCACGAGCGCCGTCGTCGTCGCGCTCGCGGCCACCGGAGCGCTCGACGTCGTCGTGCGGCGGCTCCCGCGCGCCCTGGTGCGCGGCGTGCAACTCGCGGTCGCGCTGCGCCTCGCGCGCTCCGGCTTCGCGCTCGTCACCTCGTCGCACACGTGGGGCGGCTTCACGGGGCTCGGCGTCGCCATCGCCGCGTTCGCGCTCACCGCGGCGCTGCTGCAGGTGCGCCGCGTGCCCGCCGCGCTCGTCACCTTCGGCCTCGGCCTCGCGTGGACGCTCGCCACCCGCGGCTCGTCGAGCGAGCCCTCCGCCGCGCCCATCGCGTCGCACGCCGCGCGCCTCGCGCTCGGCCCGCCGGTCTGGCGCGCCGCCGCCGCGCAGCTCCCGCTGACGCTGCTCAACTCGGTGCTCGCCCCCTGCGCGCTGGCCGCCGAGCTGTTCCCCGGGCGCGCCCCGTCGCCGCGGCGTGTGGCCTGGAGCGTCGGCGCGATGAACGTCGTGAGCCTCGCGCTCGGCGGCATGCCGCTCTGCCACGGCGCCGGCGGGCTCGCGGGGCAGTACCGCTTCGGCGCGCGCACGGGCGGGAGCGTCGTCTTGCTCGGCGCCGCGATGATCGCGCTCGGCGCAGGCGCGGCGGCGAGCGCCTACCAGGTGCTCGCTGCGTACCCGCGCAACGTGCTCGGCGTGCTCGTGCTGTTCGCGGCCCTCGAGCTCGGCCAGGTGGTGCTGCGCGCGCGCGGGCGGGCGCTGCTCGTGGCCGTGGCGACCGGCCTGCTGCTCGACGCGATCTCGTGACCGGACGCCGCGCGGCTTGGTGCTAGTCTCGCGCGCTCGTGCGCTCGTCCTCCATCGTCGTCGCCGCCGCGCTCGCGGGGCTCGGTCTCACGCTTCCGCTCGCGGCGCCGACGGCGCACGCGTCGGGCCCGGGCGGCCCGATCATGCCCGTGTCCGAGGTGAAGCCCGGCATGAAGGGCTACGGCCTCACCGTATTCCGCGGCACCGAGCCCGAGCGGTTCGACGTCGAGGTCATCGACGTCCTCACGCGCTTCCGTCCCAACCAGGACCTCATCCTGGTCAAGACCTCGCACCCGCGCCTCGAGGTCGCGCGCGTGGTCGCCGGCATGAGCGGCAGCCCCGTCTACCTCGACGGCAAGATGGTCGGCGCCTACGCGTACGGCTGGCAGTTCCCGAGCGAGGCGGTCGCCGGCGTCACGCCCATCCAGTCGATGCTCGACGAGCTCGCGCGCCCGCTGCCCCCGATGCTCGGGCCGACCCCGCTCCCCTCGGTCCGCGCCTCCGCCGCAGCGCGCGAGCCCGACACCCAGCGCTACGCGGGCGACGTCGGCGCCTACGACCTGCGCTCGCACGCGCGCCAGCTCGCGCAAGCCTCACCCGCGCTCGCCGGGGGGCGCGCGGTGCCCGCCTCGACGCCGCTGCTGCTCGGCGGCTGCAGCGACGGCACGCTGCGCCTCGCGCGCGACCTGTTCGAGCCGCTCGGGCTCGACCCCGTGCAGGGGGGCGGCGCGGGCACCGGCGCCATCGACGCGAGCGCGCGCTACGTCGACGGCGGCGCCATCGGCGTGCAGATGGTCTCCGGCGACATGTCCGCGATGGGCACCGGCACCGTCACGCGCGTGCAGGGCAACCGGCTGGTCGCGTTCGGTCACCCGATGATGAACGGCGGCGTCTCCGCGCTGCCGACCGCCGTCGCGCGGGTCGTCTGGGTCATGGCGACGCAGTCGCGCAGCTTCAAGATGGCCGAGTCGGTGCGCCCGCTCGGCGCGCTGGTCAACGACCGCCCCACCGCCATCGTCGTCGACGACCGCGCGAAGGCGCCCACCTTCCCCGTCGAGGTGCACATCGAGGGGGTCGACGGCGCGCCCCACCCCGACTGGTCGTTCCGCGTCGCGCACGACAAGTTCATGGGCCCGAGCTTCGTGTCGATGGCCATCGGCAACGCGTTCGACACCACGACCTCCGAGCGCCGCGACGTGACGTGGCACGCGCGCACCGCCATCACGGTGCGCGGGCACGGCACCGTCACGGTCGACGACGTCGGCGTGTCGGTCGGCGGCACCCCCGACGTGCAGGACTGGGCGCACGCGCGCGCCGTGCGCGCGGTCGGCGCGCTGCTCAACAACCCGTGGGAGGACGTCGTCGTCGAGAAGGTCGACGCGCGCATCTCGGTGCGCTTCGCGCGCGACATGGTGCACCTGCGCGGCGCCGAGGTCCTCGCCGACGTCGTCGACGCCGGGCAGCCCGCCCGCGTGCGCCTGCACCTCGTGCCGTGGGCCGGCCGCGAGGAGACGCTCGACGTCGAGGTGCCGCTCCCGCCCGAGCTCGCCGGCCGCGAGGTCGAGATCGAGCTCGCCCCGGGCTGGGCCGAGGCCCCCGAGCTGCCGACGCCCGACCGGCTCGACGATCTCCTCGCCAACCTGCCGCGCGGCGCGTACGAGCCCGACACGCTCGTCGCCTCCATCCGCTTGCCCGAGCAGGGCGTCGCGTTCCGCGGGCACGTCGCGTCGCGCCTCCCGCCCGGCGCGTTCGACGCGCTGCGCCCCGCCCACGACTCGCGCGCGCCCGAGCCCTTCGTCTCCTACCTCCGCACCTCCCTCCCCCTGCACCGCCTGCTCGACGGCAAGGACCGCGTCCGGCTGCGCGTGCGTCCCGTGCTCCACTAAGGCCAGGCTCCACCCGCATGACCCGCCGCCCGTCCTTCGCCGTCGCCACCGCGCTCGCCGTCTCCACCTTCGGCCTCGCCGCCCACGCCGTCGGCACGCGCGCCTTCGACCTCGGCACGCTCGACGACCTCTCGGGCGGCGAGCTCGTCGCCACCAGCGTCGACTCGCTCGGCCGCGTGCGCGCGGGTCTCTCGCTCGGCACCGTGTCGCTCGGCGACCCGAGCTCGGTGTGGAGCGCGCTGCCGCTCGCCGACGGCAGCGTGCTGCTCGGCACCGGCAACGACGGCAAGATCGTGCAGGTGCGCGGCGCGCAGGCCAGCATCGCGGGCGAGACGGGTCAGCTCGCCGTCACCTCGCTCACGCTCGGCTGGGGCGGCGCGGTCTACGCCGGCACCATGCCCAAGGGGCGCATCGTCAAGCTCGAGGGGGGCAAGGTCACGACCTTCGTCGACCTGCCCGAGACCGACCACGTCTGGGCGCTGGTGTTCGACGCGAAGGCGCAGGCGCTCTACGCGGCCACCGGCCCGCAGGGCAAGCTGTGGCGCATCGACCGCGCCGGCGCGGCGCAGGTCTACTACGACGCCGACGAGCCGCACCTCGTGTCGCTGGTCGCGGGCCCCGGCGGCGCGCTCTACGCCGGCTCGAGCGGCAAGGCGCTGCTCTACAAGATCACCGGCCCCGGCCGCGCGTCGGTCGTCTACGACTTCCCCGGCGAGGAGGTGCGCGCGCTCGCGGTCGGCCCGCACGACACGCTGTTCGCCGTGTCCAACGAGTACGGCGAGCCCCCCGAGATCCCGCGCCGCCCCGCGGCCACCGCGCTCGGCAACGCGGGCCCGGTCACCGCCGCGCGACCCAAGGCGGGCAAGGGCACGCTCACCCGCTTCGACGCCGACGGTCGCCCCGAGCGCCTGCTGCGGCGCGAGGACACGCACTTCTCCGCGCTCGGCGTCGGCGACGACGGCCGCCCCTACGTCGGCACCGCGCACGAGGGGCGCGTCTACACCGTCGACGACGCGCACACCTCGAGCGTCGTCGCCGACACCGACGAGCGCCAGGTCGGCGCCATCGTGCTCGCCGGCGCGCACAAGCTCATCGCCACCAGCGACCCGGCCGTGTTCCACGAGGTGCGCGGCACCGGCGGCGCGAGCGCCGTCTGGACGAGCAAGCCGCTCGACGCGGGGCTGCGCGCGCACTTCGGCCGCCTCTCGTGGCGCTCGACCGGCGACGTCGAGCTCTCGACGCGCACGGGCAACACGCTGACGCCCGACACCACCTGGAGCGACTGGAGCGCTGCGCTCACCGCTCCGGGCGTGGTCGCGAGCCCCGCGGGGCGCTTCGTGCAGGTGCGGGCCCGCTTCGCGCGCGACCCGGCCGCGGTCGTGTCGCAGGTGCTGCTGCCGTTCGTGACCGACAACCTGCGCCCCGTCGTCACCAGCGTCGACGCCGCGCCCAAGGGCGCGGCCGTGCCCTCGCGCGACGCGCTGCCCCCGTCGGGCGGCGAGCTCGCCGCGCACACGAGCGTCCTGCGCGTGTCGTGGAAGGTCGACAACGCCGACGCCGATCCGCTCCGCTACCGCCTCGCCTACCGCCTCGACGGCCAGGCGCAGTGGCGTGACCTCACGCGCCCCGACGAGGTCGTGACCAAGACCGAGTACGAGTGGGAGACGGCGACGCTGCCCGAGGGGCGCTACCGCGTGCGCGTCGAGGCCAGCGACGACGGCGCCAACCCCCCCGACCGCGCCGAGCGCCACGCGCTCGAGTCCGGCGCCGTGCTCGTGGACAACACGCCGCCGTCGTTCGCGCGGCTCGCCACCCAGGGGCGACACGTGCTCGCCGAGGTCCACGACGGCCTCGGGCCGATCGCGCGCGTCGACGTCGCGTTCGACGGGCGCACCGAGTGGCACCCTTTCCTCCCGAAGGACGGAGTGTTCGACGAGGCCATCGAGGCGCTCGACCTCGACGTCTCGACGCTCGTGTCCGCCGGCGCGCACCTCGTCGCGGTGCGCGCGTTCGACCAGGCGGGCAACGCCGTCGTGCGCGAAATCGAGCTCAAGTAGCGGCGCGTGCTACGATCAGGCATTGCGCTGGGCCGTCTCGCCCGGCGCCCCTTGCTTGGTCGTAGCCATGTCGGTCCGGGTCGCGCGCCTGCGTGGCGCAGCCAGTCTCTTGCTCCTCGCGGCGTGCTCCGCGCTCGTCGCCTGCTCGCAGGGCTCCGACGACGCCCAGGGCACCGCTGGGGCCTGTCCGGGCCCGTTCTGCGGCACGGCGGGCGCTGCGTCGGGCGACGCCGGCTCGACCGAGGGCGCCGCGTTCGACGGCCCGGCGGGCGCCACGCGCAGCCCGCTCTGCGGCGCGGGGGGCTGCGACCCCGACTGGGCGAGCGCCTGCGTCGAGCCGGGCTCGGGCGGCGTCGAAGGCGACGCGGGGGACGACGCCGCGACCCTCGACGCCACGCCCGGCCTCCCCTACCCGCCCGGCGCGCCCTCACCCGAGCCCGACGACGCAGCGGCGCCCGACGCCGGCGCGCCCGCGAGCGCCTGCCACGTGCACAGGTCGCCGAGCGGACCGCGCTCGAGCTGCGAGGCGAGCGGAGCTGCGCTCCTCGGCGACGCCTGCGCGACCTCGCACGACTGCGGCGCCGGCCTCGCGTGCATGGGGCTCGCCGGCGGCGGCTCGTGTCGCCCCTACTGCTGCGGCGACCCCGAGGCGTGCCCCGCCGCGACGTTCTGCGCGCCGCGTCCGCTCGCGGAGGACGCCTCGAGCCCGACGCCGCTGCTCGTGCCGGCGTGCGTGCCCGCCGACGGCTGCGAGCTGCTGCACGTCGACGCCTGCCCCGCGTCGCTCGCGTGCGCCATCGTGCGCGCCGACGGCACGACGAGCTGCGTGAGCCCGGGGGGCGGCCGCCGCGACGAGTCGTGCCCCTGCGCCGAGGGCTACGTGTGCGCCAAGAGCGCGAACGTCTGCCTCAAGCTCTGCCACACCGGCCTCGGGGCAGCCGAGTGCCCCGGCGGCACGTGTCAGGGCGGCAGCGGCGCGTTCCCGCCCGGGTTCGGCGTCTGCGTCGGCAGCGTCGGCGACGCCGGCTGACCTCCTCGAGCGCGCGTGCCCGCCGCGTAGCCGACGAGCGAGCCGAGCGCGGCGCCCGCGAGCACGTCGGTCGGCCAGTGCACGCCGAGCGCGACGCGCGACGCGGCGACGGCGCCGGCGATCGACATCGCGGCCACACCCCACCGCCGATCGAGCGCGAGCACGAAGCCCGCGAACGCGAAGCTGCCGGCCGCGTGCCCGCTCGGCCACGCCTGACCCGGGCCGACGCCGACGTCGAGCGCGCGCGCCCAGTCGATCGTCTCGAAGGGGCGCCTGCGCCCCACGCCCCACTTCAGCAGCGACACCAGGGCGCTCGTGGCGCCGAGCGTGCCGAGCAGCAGCGCGACGCGCAGGCGCAGCGCGCGCGACGCGAGCACGCAGGCGAGCGGCACGAGCATCCACCCCGAGCCGAGGAACGACACGAACGCGATCGCGTGGCGCGCCCACGCAGGCGCCTCGCCCGCGTACAGCGCGCGCAGCAGCGCGAGGTCGAGCTCGCCCCTCACCGCGCCGGAGCGGCCGAGCGCCCGCCGTGACCCATCACCGCGCGCAGGCGCACGATGTCCGACGACTCGCCGAGCACGACGAGCACGGTGCCGGGCGCGAGCACGTGATCGGGCGCGGGGTTGTAGTGAAACTGGTGATCGAGCGTGCGCACCGCGACGACGAGAACGTTCGCCTCGCGCGCGAACGCGACGTCGCCGAGCACGACGCCGTCGTAGGGCGAGCCGGCCTGCACCACGAGCTCCTCGAGGCGCAGGTTGCGATCGCGATCGCGCAGCATCTGGTCGAGGAACTCGACCACCTCGGGGCGCACCAGCTCGCTGGCCATGCGCCGCCCGCCGATCTGGTTGGGGCTCACCGTGCTGTTGGCGCCGGCGCGCGCCATCTTCGGCGCGGCCTCGGGCTCGACCACCTTCGCGACGATGCGCGCGGTCGCGTTCATGCTCCGCGCCGAGAGCGTCACGAACAGGTTGTCCTTGTCGTTGGTGAGCGCGGCGATGACGCCGCTCGCGCGCTCGACGCCGGCCTCGGCGAGCGTGTGGTCCTCGGTGGCGTCGCCGTGCACGTGCAGCACGCGATCGCCCAGCTCCTGGTGCACGCGCGCGAGGTGCTCGCCGTTCTTGTCGATGACGACGAAGGGCGTGCCGGTCGCCACCAGCTCCTCGATGACCCAGCGCCCGGTCGAGCCGACGCCCGCGACCACGACGTGTCCGTTGAGCGACTCGATGGCTTGTCTCATGCGTTTTCTCCGCCAGGCGTGTCCGATGGCCCCCTCGACGAGCAGGGCGGTGAGGGTCGACTGCACGTAGGCGACCGCGCCGATGCCCGCGAGGATGATCGTGGAGGTCACGACGCGCGCGCCGTGCACCGTCTCGATGCCCGGCAGCTCGGCGAAGCCCACGGTCGAGACCGCGATGAGCGACATGTACAGCGTCTGCGCCATCGTCCAGCGCCCCTCGCCGAGCAGCCAGTACGCCGCGCCGCCGCTGAACAGCACGCCGGCGAGCAGCGCGTTGGCGCCGAGGAAGCGGCGCAGCGCGACGCCGGCGACGTCCGGCTCGCCCCTCACGGGGCTCCGCGCCGGGCGGCGGCGAGGACGGGGGCGCGCGGGCCTGCCATGGCCCGCCATGTAAGGCTCGGCGGGCGACGCTGTCCACAGGCGCGCGCTCGTCGCGCCCGCAGGGCTTGATCTCCGGCCGCGCGGCCTTATGCTTGGGGGGCTACGTCGAGCAACGACCACGACTCGCCAGAAGGGGGCGATCGGCTTCGACGGGGGCTACGGAATCGATGCTGCGCGACCGAGGTGCCAGTCACCCTCGTAAATCACAGGCTGGAACCCATAAGTGCGAACGATAACGCGCTTGCTCTCGCCGCCTAAAAACCGGTCCTGAGTCGTCCAAAGGATGAGCCTGCCAGAGCTCGCCGGAGGGCGTAACCGATCTGGCTGGCTCCGCGCGGCGCGACCCACGCGCGGGGTGAGAAACTGGGCCGCTGGCTACGGTGCGAGCCTGTTCGTGGGCGCAAACCGGGCGAGACAAATCACGAACTACGCGCGTAGACGTATCGAGGATGTGCTTCCGGACCCGGGTTCGATTCCCGGCGCCTCCACTAGAATCCCCCGGAGAAATCCGGGGGATTCTGACTTTGTGGGCCCCGCGAGGTTCTGGTTCCGAATCGCGGTCGCCCCTGATCAGATCGAGATCGCGCACTCGAGCGAGACCCATCCCGTCAACACCCACGCGATCACGAGCGCCAGGAGCGGGGCCACGTCGCGGAGGCTACGCCGACCGGGCGCACGCGTGCGGGGAGGCTGCGTGAAGACGCCGCGCAGACTGGTCGCGCAATCGGCGCGAACGCTCGGAGGCGAAGGTGTCCCGCCCACCAGAAACTGGGACCCGACCGCCGAACGTGATCGATGTGGCCTCGCATCGCTGGCCGGTCGTCCGTTGCGGGGTCGCCTCCCGACCGCGGCGCTGTCACGCGTGCGCCGAGGGCGCTGTCCCGCAATCCGCCGTCGCCCTGCCAGCCTGACGCCGAGCGACGCCCATCGTGCGCGCCCCGCGGGATTTGCGCGCCGGATGGACTACGGTCGCCTCCACCATGAAGCTCCACGTCGTCGTCTGCAGCACCCGCCCCGGCCGCGTCGGCCTCGCCGTCGGCCAATGGTTCGTCGAGCGCGCGCGGGC
>CAITLX010000458.1 GCA_903893335.1 uncultured delta proteobacterium
AGCCGAGCAGGTGCGCCTTGTTCTCGCGCAGGAGGAGCATCTCCTCGAGCAGCGGCACGTTGGCCTCGGCCGCGCGGTCGTCGAACTTTCGGTACAGCTCGAGCGCGCGTGGCCGGTCGTCGGCGTAGCGCATGAAGGGGAGGTAGTCGGGGTAGTCGGTCGTGACCGTGACGGTCAGGCCGTCGGCGGACGCCGCGCGCTTCTCCGCGACCCACTCGGGGGGCAAACCACCGAGCGCCGAGACGGGCACCACGAGGCTCGCGGACGCCTCGGCGAGGTTCTTCGAGAACGCCTGGCCGACGCGCGTGAGGTCGTCGTTGAGGGCGCGCAGCCTGCCCTGGTCGGCCGCGGACAGCTCGAGGCCGTTGCGGCGCAGATCGCGCAGCGTGTGCTCGAGCAAGCGCGCGCGCGGGCCGTCGGTCGGCGGGCAGCGCTCGGCCACGGCGCGCACGACGCGCGCGAGCGTGGGGTCGAGGTAGAGCTCGGTGGCGAAGCGGTCGAGGGCGGGCTCGATCGCGCGCGCGGCGTCGCGCACGCCCGCCTCGGGGTGCACCTCGCCGAGCAGCTGCGGCGCGCCGCCGGCGATCGCGAGGGCGGCGTGCAGCTCGTCGAGCGGACCGAGCAGCTCGTCGGCGGTCGCCGTCGCCGGATCGAGCGCGCGCAGCCTCGCGAGGCACGCGCCTGCGTGCGCGAGCGCCTCGGCGCCGAGCGCGGCGACCCCCGCTGCGTCCGCCGCGCGCGCGATCGGATCGACCTCGACCGTGCCCACCTGTCCGCTCTCCGTACCCATTTGCGCCATGCCCTCGTCGCGGCTCGTCTAGCATGCAGCGCCAGCAAAGGCTCCGCCCATGGTCTCCCTCACCCACGCCGTCCGTGACCTCTCGCGCCTGCGCGAGATCTACGTCGTGCTCGCGCGGCACGGCTTCGGCGAGGTGGTCGCTCGGCTGCGCCGCGCGCGCCCCGAGACCGCCGACGCCCCCGCCGACGTCCCCGCCGACGCCAGCGCGCTCGGCGAGGAGGAGCGCCGCCGTATCTCCACCGCCGAGCGCATCCGCCTCGCGCTCACCGACCTCGGCCCCTCGTTCGTCAAGCTCGGGCAGATCGTCTCGACGCGCCCCGACGTCATCCCCGCGGCGATCGTCACCGAGCTCAAGAAGCTGCAAGACGCCGTGCCGCCGGTGGCGTTCGACGAGGTGCGCACCGCCGTCGAGGAGGCGCTCGGCGCCCCCCTCGAGGAGCTGTACGAGAGCTTCGACCCGGCGCCGCTCGCGGCTGCCTCGATCGCGCAGGTCCACCGCGCCGTGCTGCGCACGCCCGAGGGCTCGCGCGACGTCGTGGTCAAGGTGCAGCGCCCCGGCATCGCGCGCACCATCGCGAGCGACGTCGAGCTGCTCCACATGCTCGCGGCGCTGGTCGAGCGCGCGATCCCCGAGTCGCGCACCTACTCGCCGACGCGCCTGGTCGATCAGTTCGACCGCGCCGTCACCGCCGAGCTCGACTTCGGCATCGAGGCGGACAACGCGCGCCGCTTCGCGCGCAACTTCGAGGGCAACCCGCACTGCCGCTTCCCCCAGGTGTTCCAGACCGCGTGCTCGAAGACGGTCATGACGATGGAGTTCATCGCGGGCAAGAAGCCCGGCGACGCGCTGGCCGCGGGCTTCTCGGGGTCGCTCATCGCGCGCCGCGCCATCCGCATCTTCGTGCAGCAGATCTTCGACGACGGCTTCTTCCACGCCGATCCGCACCCCGGCAACATCTTCATCGTCGGCGAGCCGCTCGACCCCGCGCTCTGCCTCATCGATCTCGGCATGGTCGGGCGCCTCTCGCCCGAGCTGCGCGATCGCACGATCGACCTCATGATCGCCGCCGTCCGCGAGGACCACACGGCCGTCGCCGACGCGCTCTACGCCATCGGCACCCCCACGCGGAAGGTCGACATGCGCGCCTACCGCGCGCGCGTCTCCGAGCTCGCCGACCGCTACCTCGGCCGCCCGATCAAGGAGATCGAGCTCTCGGCGCTCATCCGCGACATCGTCGGCGGCGCCGTCGAGCACGGCCTCGAGATCCCGCCCGATTTCCTCCTCGTCGGCAAGGCGCTGATGACGATCGAGGGCATCGGCAAGGAGCTCGACCCCGACCTCGACGTGTTCTCCGAGACGCGCCCCTACTTCCTGCAGCTCTTGCAGAAGCGCTGGTCGCCCGAGCGCCTCGGGCCCGAGCTCTGGCGCAGCTTCGAGCGCCTCTCGGGCGCCGCATACGACCTGCCGGTGCAGCTGCGCGAGGTGCTCGACGATCTGCGCCTCGGCCGCCTCGCGATGAAGACGCACGACCCCGAGCTGCCCGCGGTCGCCGACCGCCTCGGCAGGCGGCTGTTCGCGGGCATGGTCGTCGCCTCGTCGCTCGGCAGCGGCGCGTTCCTCGTCGCGGGCGACGCGCACGCCTCGCTCGGCACCGTGCTCGTCGCGTTCGCGGCGCTCGTCATGGTCGGGCACGTGCTGCTCGACCTGCGCCGCTGAAGCGCGCGCGCTCGCCGCGTCGTGCAGCGCTAGGGGTTCGCCCAGTCGAGCTGCGCGAGGCGCGCGGCGATCTGCGTGTCGCCCGGGCTCGGCCAGCGCCACACGCTCGCGCGCGGCCCCGC
>CAITLX010000459.1 GCA_903893335.1 uncultured delta proteobacterium
CACGACGGCTCCCCCGACGCCCGCGGCGAGCGCCGAGCCCACGGCTGCGCCCGCGCCGGCTGCCGCGTGCCCGCCCGGCGCCTGGTTCTGCGCGCAAGAGGCCCCGAAGGGCGCCGCGGCTCCGCCGCCGGGCGCGCCTCCGCCGGGGTTCGTCTACCTCCCCGCGCCGACGCCGCCTCCCCCCGCGGCGCGCCCCGGCCCGCAGCGTGGCTACTCGCCCTACCCCGACGACGGCGGCTACCGCCCCGTGCGACGCTCGTGGCAGCCCGAGTGGTGGCTCGGCGCTCGCCTTCAGGGCGTGATGATGGGCAACCACGGCGATCGCTCGCAGGACGCCGGCATGGGGGGCGTCGGCATCGACCTCCGCCTGCGGCCGATCGCGCACTTCGCGGTCGACGTCGGCGTCGACGTCATCGGCGGCACCGACTACCACGGCGACGAACGCACCGAGACCGTCTTCTCGGTCAACCCCATGGTGTTCGTCAACCCGCGCAGCGCGGTGCAGGTCTACTTCCTCGGCGGCCTCGCGCTCTCGTCGGCGCGCGTCACGCACGCGTCCGACGGCACGCGCGACAATTGGAGCTACGCGGGCGTCGACGGCGGCGTCGGGGTCGAGTTTCGCCTCGCGCGCAAGCTCGCGCTCGACGTCGACATGGTCGGCTTCGTGCGCGGCCGCACCGACAGCGCGGCCGACCGCAACCCCGAGTTCGTCGACGAGGTGACCGGTCGCACGAGCAACACGTCGGGCGGCGGGCTCATGCGCGTGGGCATCGCCTTCGGCTTGTGACGCGCGCGGGCGCCCGGCCGCTCGCGCTCGGCGCGCTCGGGGGCGTGCTCGTCGCGCTCGCCGGGCCCCCGCTCTCGGTGCCGCTGCTGGCGCTCGCGGGGCTCGTCTCGCTCGCGGCGGCCGTGTCGTCGGCGCGCACGTGGCGCCAGGCGCTGGCCGCGGGGCTCGCCTTCGGCGTCGCGTTCTCGCTCGTGGCGCTGCGCTTCATCCCCACCACCGTGCAGCGCTTCACGCCGCTCGGCTGGGTGCCCGCGGCGCTCTGCCTCGTGCTGCTCGCGCTATCGCAGGCGCTGCCCTGGGCGGCGGCGATGGGCGCGGCGCACGCGCTCGTCGAGCGCGCGCGGACGGCGGCGCCGGTCGCCTTCGCGGCGGGCGTGCTGCTCGCCGTCTCGCTCCCCGCGCTCTTTCCGTGGACGCCTGCGGGCTTCCTCGCGCCGCTGCCCGCGCTCTTGCAGCTCGCCGACGCGGTCGGCGAGCGCGGGGTCGTCACGCTGCTCGCGCTCGCGGCAGGCGTGGTCGCGTCGGGGCTCGCGCGGCGCTCGTGGCGTGGCGTGCTCGCCGGATCGCTGCTTGTCGCGGCGATCGGCGCGCACGGAGCGCTCCGGATGCGCGCGCTCGAGGCGGGCGACGCGTCGCGCCCGCGCGTCACGATCGCCCTCGTCGATCCGTCGATCGACGCGAAGCTGCGCTGGGACCTCCCCTCGTGGCCCGCCATCGCCGAGGGGCTGCGCTCGGTGACGCGGCGCGCGGAGGCGAGCGGGGTCGACCTCTCGATCTGGCCCGAGTCGGCCTACCCCTTCGTGCTCGCGCACGCCGCGGGCCCGACGCCGCGCGGACCGCGTGGGCTGCTGGCCGACGAGGGGCCGCACGGTCCCGTGCTCGCGGGGCTCATCACCGACGGAGGCGGGCTCGATCGCTTCAACTCCGCCACGGTCGTCGCGCCCGATTTCCGCATGCAGATGCCCGCCGACAAGCAGCGCCTGCTCTGGTTCGGCGAGGTCGTGCCGCTCGCCGACGTCTTTCCCTGGCTGCGTCGCACGTTTCAGCAGGGCGCGGGGCTCGTGTCGGCCACCGGCCCGCGCCTGCTCACCAGTGGGGCGGCGCGCATCGCGGTGCTCAACTGCTACGAGGACACGCTGCCCTCGGTCGCGCGCAGCTACGCGCCGCTCGACCCGAACCTGCTGGTCAACCTCACCAACGACGCGTGGTTCGAGGGGAGCCTCGAGCCCGAGATGCACCACCGGTTCGCGGTGCTGCGCGCCATCGAGCAGCGGCGCGATCTGGTGCGCGCGGTCAACCGCGGCGTGTCGTCGTGGATCGACGCGTCGGGGCGCGTGCGCGCCCGGGCGGCGGGCGACGGAGCGGGCTTCCTGCGCGTGCGCCCCGCGCTGCGCGAGGGGGAGCCGACGCTGTACGCGCGGCTCGGGGACGCGCCCTTCGCGCTCGGCGTCGCGCTCGCGTGCGCGCTGGCGCGACGACGGCGACCGCGACCCGGGTCGTGAACGGAGCGTGAGCTCCGTCGCGGCCGACCCGGGCTGCGGCGCTGGCGCGTTACTGGATGAGGTCCTTCAGCGACTTGAGGGCGGCGGCGCGGATCTTCTTCGACGCCGGCTTGCCCTTGATCGTGATGGCTTCCTTGGTGAACGGGTTGACGCCCGGACGGTCCTTGGTCGCCGGCTTCTTGACGGCCTTGAGCTTGAGCAGGCCCGGGATGACGAACTCCCCGGGACCGCGCGAGCCGAGCTGCTTCTTGATGAGCTCGGTCAGGCCGTCGAACACGCGCCCGACGCTCTTCTTGTCGAGCTCGGCAGCCTCGGCGATCTCGGCGATCACCTGCGACTTGGTCAGCCTCTTCTTGTCAGCCATGACGATTCTCCTCTTCCCGCTTCTGCGGCTCTGCGGATTGCTCCGACGCGCCGCTTCGATCCACCCAGGTTGAAGCCCTCGACGGCGAGGGCGAGGCGCTGGCCTCGCGCGGCGCCGAGAGGGCGTGCGGCCCATGCGCCGTCGAGAGCGATAACAAGGGCAATACGCGCTCGCAAGCGAAAACCGCCTTGAAATCTCGGGCGATCGTCCGGTGTCGGCGCCGCCGCCCTTACTTTCGTGCCTCGGCGGCGCGCGCCACGCGCACGAGCGCGCGGGTCTTGCGCGTCATCGCGCGCTCCTCGTCGTCGTCGCGGTGGTCGTAGCCGACGAGGTGCAAGAGGCCGTGCGCGAGCAGCATCGTCGCCTCGTCGGCGAGCCCGTGGCCGGCGGCGCGGGCCTGGCGCCGCGCCGTCTCGATCGAGAGGACGACGTCGCCGAGGGCGTCGCCCGCGAACGCCGCGTGCGGCCCCTCGCGCAGCGCGAACGCGAGCACGTCGGTGGGGCGGTCCTTCTTGCGGTGCTGGCGGTTGAGCGCGTGGATCTCGGCGTCGTCGGTGAGCACGATCGACAGCTCGGCCCGCCCGAGGCGCAGCGACGCGAGCATGCGCGCAGCCCAGCGCTCGACGCGCGCGCGCCCGAGGGCGCGCGCGACGGTGGGTCGAACGTCGACGAGGACGGGCACGCGCCGGGCCTCAGCCCTTCGGGATCTTCTTGCCGTCTTCGAGGAACTTGGCGAGCCCGAGATCGGTGAGCGGGTGGTAGGCGAGCTGCTCGATGACCTTGAACGGGATGGTGCAGACGTGCGCGCCGAGCAGGGCGGCCTGCAGCACGTGCGTCGGCGAGCGGACGCTCGCGACGAGCACCTCGGTGTCGAAGTCGTAGTTCGAGTAGATGGTGACGATCTGCTCGATGAGCTGCATGCCCTCGTGCGACGTGTCGTCGATGCGCCCGATGAAGGGCGAGACGTACGTCGCGCCGGCCTTGGCCGCGAGCAGCGCCTGGTTGCCCGAGAAGCAGAGCGTGACGTTGGTCTTGATCCCCTCGGCGGCGAAGGTCTTGACGGCGCGCAGGCCGGCCGGGATGAGCGGCACCTTCACGACCAGGTTCTTGTGGATCGCCGCGATCTCGCGCCCCTCGCGCACGATGCCCTCGTAGTCGACCGCGAGCACCTCGCCCGAGATCGGCCCGTCGACCACCGCGGCGATCTCGGCGAGGGCCTGCTTCATCGGCTTGCCCCCCTTGGCGAGCAGCGACGGGTTCGTCGTCACGCCGTCGAGGAGGCCCATGGCGGCCGCCTTCTTGATCTCGTCGAGGTCGCCCGAGTCGATGAAGAACTTCATGCCGCGCTTGGTATCGCAAAGCGGCGCTCGGCGGAAGCCGCGGCGGCGGGCGCGGCGCTTCGGGGGCGCGATTCGTGGTAGGGGAGAGGCGCTCCGAGGAGACCCACCGTGCATCCCGACAGCGCCTTCCACCACCCCGACCCGATCGTCACCCCGACCGGCGAGCGAATCTTCATGGCCTGCGCGATCACGATCGTGCTCGTCGGCCTGCCGGCCGCGCTCGCCGCGGTCTTCTGCTTCGTCGTGCCGCTGCTCGGCTCGGCCTGGGTGCACTGAGGCCGTGCCCCGCGCGCTCATCACCGGCATCACGGGCCAGGACGGCTCCTACCTCGCCGAGCTGCTGCTCGCGAAGGGCTACGAGGTCTGGGGCGTCGTGCGCCGCGCCTCGAGCTTCAACACCGCGCGCATCGACCACATCTACCGCGACCCCAACCTCGCGCCCGGCGCCAAGCTGCGCCTCGAGTACGGCGATCTCAACGACGCCTCGTCGCTCTCGACCATCCTCGGCGACGTGCGCCCCGACGAGCTCTACAACCTCGCCGCGCAGAGCCACGTGCGCGTCAGCTTCGACATCCCGGAGTACACCGGCGAGGTCACCGCGCTCGGCACGGTGCGCCTGCTCGAGGCCATCCGCCGCCTGGGGCTCAAGACGCGCTTCTACCAGGCTTCGTCGAGCGAGCTGTACGGCAAGGTGGTCGAGACGCCGCAGCGCGAGACGACGCCGTTTCACCCGCGCAGCCCCTACGCGGTCGCCAAGGCGTACGCGTTCTACATCACGCAAAACTACCGCGAAGCGTACGGGATGTTCGCCACCAACGGCATCCTGTTCAACCACGAGAGCCCGCGGCGCGGCGAGACGTTCGTCACGCGCAAGATCACGCGCGCCGCGACGCGCATCAAGCTGGGCCTGCAAGAGAAGCTCTTCCTCGGCAACCTCGACGCCAAGCGCGACTGGGGCTTCGCGGGCGATTACGTCGAGGCGATGTGGATGATGCTCCAGCACGACCACCCCGACGACTTCGTCATCGCGACGGGCGAGACGCACGGCATCCGCGAGTTCCTCGACAAGGCGTTCGGCCGGCTCGACCTCGACTGGCACGACCACGTCGAGCACGACACGCGCTACGAGCGCCCCGCCGAGGTCGACCTGCTGCTCGGCGACGCCGGCCGGGCGAAGCGCGAGCTGGGGTGGGAGCCGCGCGTGTCGTTCGATGAGCTCGTGGCCATGATGGTGGACGCCGACCTCGCGCTCGCGCGCGAGGAGAAGGCCGTCGCCGAGCACCGCGCGCGCTGAGCGGTCAGCCGCGTCGGCGGGCGCGCGACGCGAGCAGCGCGGCGGCGAGCGCGCCGAGCGCGAGCAGGCTCCCCGGAGCCTCGCGCGCGAGCGCGCAGCCCG
>CAITLX010000460.1 GCA_903893335.1 uncultured delta proteobacterium
CCCTGGCCAAGCCCGCCACGGACCTGGCGCCCGCCCCCATCCACGGCGCATCGGTCGACCAGACCATGCGTGCCCAGATGGGCACGCATCTGTTCGAGCAACACTCGCGCCGCGGTAGCAGCAGCGGTAGCGACGGTCAGGCCACGCCGCGCGGCGGCTCGGGCGCTGACACGGGCGTCACCTGCCAGGCGGCCACGCGCGCGCGGGCCTCGGCGAGCTGGCGCTCGATCTCCGGGTCGCGCACGCGCCGCCGCTCGAGGTCGGCGTGCTTGAGGCGCAGCAGCTCGAGCCGCTTGTCGTCGAGGGCGCGCAGCAGCGCGTCCTTGCGCCGCGCCGCGTCGTCGAGCCGCTCCTCGTGCAGCGAGAGCGAGTAGGCGTAGGTCTTGACGCGGATCTTGATCGAGCCGCCCGGCTTGTTGGCGTCGAGGTCGTGCAGCGCGGCGTAGGGCGTCTTGGACGTCTCGATGATGCTGTCGACCATGCCGTAGGTCGGCGAGTCGTGGCCGCACTTGAACGACGAGAGGTCGAGCACGACGACGTTCGGGTGGTGGGCCGCGAAGTTCGCCGCCCAGACCTTCTGCGCGCTGTTGGCGGAGTAGTTCTCGGGCCAGACGTGGTTGAGCCCGAGCGGCGTGGGCATCACGCCGCGCGCGAGCTCGTCTGCGTAGTAGCGATCGAGGAACGCGCGATCCTTGGGGATCGAGCGGATCGACAGGATCGGGTAGCCGAGCACCTGGAACTCCTCGGGGATGCCGTGGTTGAGGCCCGGGTCGGAGTGGTAGGGGCGGCCGAGCAGCAGGATCGCGACGCGGTCCTCGGCCTCGACCGTCTCGAGGATCGCCCTGCCCTTGTCTTGCAGGTCGGCCTCGAACGCCTCGAGCGCGCGCCAGCCCTCGCGGCAGGCGTGATCGTTCTCGTCCTCGGTGACGCCGAGCCGCTCGCCGAAGCACTCGAACATGCGCCGCGCGACCAGCGTCGGCTCGACGAACGACAGCGCGGGGTCGAGGTACTCGATGCCGCGCCGCGCGAAGAAGTCGACCTCCTTGGTGAAGGCGGCCTTGATGACCTCGGGCGCGCCCGCGACGATCGGGCCGCTCGCGTTGTCGACGGTGTCGACCACGAACGAGTGCACGTGCGTGAGGATCGGGAAGAAGACGTAGGTGAGCGGCTTGTCGTCGGTGTGCTGCGAAAACAGCAGGTCGTGGACGTGCGCCTGCGCGACCTTCGACGGGAAGCAGGGGTCGATCGAGCCGTACTTGCCGCCGGCGACCCAGAGCTCCTCGGTCGTCTCGCCGCTCCACACGAGGTTCTGCTTGGGGATGCCGAGCGCCTCGAAGTAGGCCCGAAACCAGGGCGCCGTCGCGTAGAGGTGCAGCACGCGCGGGATGCCGATGCGCACGCGTCGCCTCGCGTCGGCCGCCGCGGCCGACGAGCGCTCGAACGCGCGCGCCGTCTTCACGCGGCGCAGCCCGAACAGCCCGCGGCGCACCTCGACGTCGTCGACCCGCGTACCGTGCGCCGGCAGCGGCGCAGGCGCGCGCACGTGCTGGAACGCGCGGCGCGCCTCGTAGTCGACGAGGTTGGGGAACTGCTGCGCGGTCGCCTTGCGCTCGGCGACGAGCGCGAGCATCGCCTCCTTGCTCTCGACGGTGCCCTTCTCGCAGGAGAAGCCGGCGATGTAGCGGCTCGTCGAGCCGTCGGGGCGACGCGCGTCGATGAAGGTGCGCTTGCACTCGTTGGGGCAGAAGCGACAGACGGTCTCGTCGTCGGTGCGCGTCGCGTACTCGAGGCGGATGGCCTGATCGACGCCGATGAAGCGGCTCTTGCCCCGCCGCTTGATGACCCGCAGCGTCTCCATCGCCGCGCCGATCGCGCCCGCCTCGCCCGTGTGCGGGTGCACGTAGACCTCGGCGCCCGGCACGCGCTCGCGGATGTAGTCGACCTGCGCCTTGACCGCGGCGAGGTTGTATTGCGTGCCGCCTTGCAGCACGAATTTGCGACCGAGCGCCGCGAGCCTCGGGATCTGCACGACGTACTGCCAGACGTTCTTCGGCAGCACCTGCGCGAGCCCGGCGAGCAGCTCCTCCTTCGAGAAGCCCTCCTTCTGGAAGTTGACGCGATCGGTGTCGAGGAAGACCGCG
>CAITLX010000461.1 GCA_903893335.1 uncultured delta proteobacterium
AGCGCCTCGGCGACGTCGTCGACGCTGGCCTCGCGCCAGAGCGCGGGGTCGCGCGACGACGGGTCGAGCGCGGGCGAGCCGGCCCTGCGCGCGCGGAAGGCCGCGGCGTGGGGCGCGAAGCGCGGATCGTCGGCGAGCGCCTCGTCCACCGTGAAGTGCAGCGCGTGGTCGACGCTGCGCACGTACCTGTGGCGACCGAGCGCGCGGAGCAGGGCGGCGACCTCGGGGGCCGTGCGCGCCGCGAACGACCAGGCGAGCATCATCGGACGACGACGCCTACCACCACCGCCCGCTCCGGGGCACGAAATTGCCGCCTTTCGGCCCGACGCGCCCCGCGCGACGGCCTCGCGCTCGCGGGCGAGAGGGCGGCGACGCCGCCGTTGGAGTATAAGTCGCCCCTTCGCGGAGGAATCACGTGGCTCGCTTCATCGACGAACTCAAGCGCACCCACCGGTGCGGCGATCTCGGCGCGGCCGAGGTCGGGTCCGAAGTCGTGCTGTTCGGCTGGGTCGCCACCCGGCGCGACCACGGCGGCTGCGTCTTCATCGATCTGCGCGACCGCGAGGGCATCACGCAGATCGTGTTCGACCCCTCGTACCGGCCCGCCGGCGCCGAGGCCACCGCCGAGATGGTCGACGGCGCCCACAAACTCGCCGAGCAGGCGCGCCCCGAGTGGGTGCTGGGCGTGCGCGGGGTCGTCGTGTCGCGCGGCGCCAACGTCAACGCCAAGCTCGCCACCGGCGCCATCGAGGTGCACGTCGTCGAGGCCACGGTGTTCAACCGCGCCGAGACGCCCCCCTTCGAGATCACCGACGACGTCGACACGCGCGAGGAGGTCCGCCTCACCTACCGCTACCTCGACCTGCGCCGCGCCCCCTTGCAGAAGGCGCTGCGCGTGCGCCACCGCATCAACCAGGCCACGCGCCGCCACCTCTCCGACCAGGGCTGCCTCGAGCTCGAGACGCCCTTCATGGTGAAGTACACGCCGGGCGGCGCCCGCAACTTCCTCGTGCCCTCGCGCCTCTCGCCCGGCCGCTTCTACGCCCTCGCCGAGAGCCCGCAGCTGTTCAAGCAGCTGTTCATGGTGGCGGGCTTCGACCGCTACTTCCAGATCGTCAAGTGCTTCCGCGACGAGGACCTGCGCCTCGACCGCCAGCCCGAGTTCACCCAGATCGACGTCGAGCTGTCGTTCGTCGACCAGGACGACGTCTTCCGCCTCATCGAGGGGCTCGTCTTCGCCATCTGGAAGGAGGCGCTCGGCCTCGATCTGCACGAGCTGTACCCCTCGGGGCGCTTCCCGCAGATGCCGTTCGAGGAGTCGATGCGCCTGTACGGCAACGACAAGCCCGATCTGCGCTTCGGCCTGCCCCACGTCGACCTCACCGAGCTTCTCATCGAGCACGACGGCGGCGGCGTGCCCTTCTGGAAGGACGTCACCGACAAGTTCAAGAGCGGCGCCTACCGCAAGGATCTCCCCGCCGAGATCATCAAGGCCATCGTCGTGCCGGCCAGCGCCAACCTCTCGCGCGCCGACTCCGACAAGCTCGAGGAGTTCGTCAAGGGCATGGGCTCGAAGGGGCTCGCCCGCGCCAAGGTCGCCGAGGACGGCACCTGGACGCAGTCGCCGCTCGCCAAGACGGTCACCCAGGCCGCGCGCGAGGCGATCAACGCCGCGTGCGGCGCCAAGGCCGGCGATCTGCTCTGCTTCCAGTTCGGCCGCGAGTCGATGGTGCAGACGGTCATGGCCAACCTGCGCGTGCACCTCGGCAAGAAGCTCGGGCTCATCCCCAGCCACGGCCACGGCGGCAAGTGGAACTTCCTCTGGGTCGTCAACCCGCCGCTGTTCGAGTGGGACGAGGACAAGAAGACCTGGTGCGCCGCGCACCACGCCTTCACCCGCCCGCACGACGCGTCGCTGCCCGACCTCGAGGCCGACCCGGGCAAGGTGCTCTGCCACCGCTACGACATCGTGCTCAACGGCTTCGAGATCGGCGGCGGCTCCATCCGCCTGCACGACCCCGAGGTGCAGGCGCGCGTCTTCCGCGCGCTCGGCATCTCCGAGGCCGAGGCGCAGGAGAAGTTCGGCTTCCTCCTGCAAGCGCTGCGCATGGGCGCGCCCCCGCACGGCGGCATCGCGCTGGGCATGGATCGCCTCGCGATGCTCCTCGGCGGCGCCGAGAGCCTGCGCGACGTCATCCCCTTCCCCAAGACGCAGAAGGGCACCGACATCATGACCGACGCCCCCGGCACGGTGCTGCCCGAGCAGCTCGCCGAGCTTCGGGTGCGGGTCGTCGAGACCTGACCCGCGCTCGACCGCGCCCGACGCCGCTCCGGCCCGCCATGCGCGACCTTGCGCTGCACGTCACCCGGGCGGTCGACGACGCCGACGCCGCGGCCCTCGCGGCGATCGACGCCGCGTCGTTCCCCCACCCGACCCTCGATCTCGCCGGCGAGCTCGCGCGCTCCTTCGCGCGGCTCTGGCTCGCGCGCGAGGGGGCCGACGACGGCCCCATCGTCGGCTTCCTGCTCGCGTGGCTCGTGGCCGACGAGGTGCACGTGCTCACGGTCGCCACCGCGCCCGACCACCGCCGCCGCGGCGTCGCCCGCGCGCTGCTCGACCACCTGCTGGTCGAGGCGCGCGCGCGCAGGACGACGCTGCTCCTGCTCGAGCTGCGCGAGAGCAACGCCGCCGCTCGTGCGCTCTACGAGGGGTTCGGCTTCACCGCGTTCGCGGTGCGCAAGGGCTACTACGCCGAGGAAGGCGAGGACGCGACCGAGATGAGGCTGGCGCTCGACGCCGAAACAGGCGAGATCGTGCCCGACCCCAGCGCGGCGACCGAGCGCTGATCCGAGGAGACCACGAGAGGCGATGGCGACGACCGATCTTCCTGTCCGCCGGCGGCACGTCCAGATGCCGCTCTTGCGGCGCGACTCGATGGGCCCGAGCTACCACGTGCTCACGTTCGAGGCGCCCGACGCCATCGACGCGAGCCCCGGCCACTTCGTCATGGTGCGCGGCGCGACCTGGGGCGACGCCCCGCTGCTGCCGCGCCCGATGAGCCTGCTCGAGGGGGGCCTGCGCCCGTCGATCCTCGTCAAGGTCGTCGGCGAGGGCACGCGCCGGCTCGCCCACGCATCGACCGGCGAGCCGTTCGATCTCCTGCTCCCGCTCGGCCGCCCCTTCGCCGCCTGCCCCGACGACCGCACGCCGGTGCTCGTCGCGGGTGGGGTCGGCGTCGCGCCGCTGCTCTTCCTCTCGCGCCAGCTCACGGCCGCGGGCAAGCGCCCCATCGTGCTCTACGGCGGCCGCACCGCGCACGACCTGCCGCTCGACGACGAGCTCGCCGAGGTGGCCGACGTGCGCATCTTCACCGAGGACGGCTCTCGCGGCCGCGCAGGCCGCGTCACCGTCGGCCTCGAGGAGGCGCTCGGCCTGCTCGAGCGCCGCGCCAAGGTCTACACCTGCGGCCCCGACCGCATGATGGCCGCCGTCGCCGCGATCGCCGCGTCGCTCGACGTGCCCTGCGAGGCCTCGCTCGAGACGCCGATGGGCTGCGGCTTCGGCGTCTGCCTCGGCTGCCCCGTCGAGCGCACGCAGGGGGGCTACCTCTACGCGTGCGTCGACGGCCCCTGCGTCGATGCCCGCTCGGTCGTCTGGGAGAAGCAGCAATGAGCGCTCGGTCGTCGGAGAAATCGCAATGAGCGCAGACCTCCGCACCCGCATCGGCTCGCTCGAGCTGAAGAACCCGGTGCTCACCGCGTCGGGCACGTTCGGCTACGCGCTCGAGTTCGGGGACTTCTTCGACGTCTCCGAGCTCGGCGGCGTGTGCACCAAGGGGCTCAGCCTCGAGCCGCGCGCGGGCAACCCGCCCGACCGCATCTGCGAGACGGCCGCGGGCATGCTCAACGCCATCGGCCTGGCCAACGTCGGCGTC
>CAITLX010000462.1 GCA_903893335.1 uncultured delta proteobacterium
AGCGGCTGCTCGTGGGCTCGCCGCTGCACCGGGCGACGCCCGCGGGGCTCGTGCGCGACGCGGTGACGATGCTCGCGCGGGCGCGCGACCCGCTCGACGCGCCGCTGCTCGAGCGCCTCGCGCGCGACCACGCCGACGCGGCCGTGCGCGAGCACGCCGCCTGGGCCCTCGGGCTCCTCGCGCCATGAGCCGCGCGAGCCGCTCGGGGTGGCTGCGGCACGACGGGGTCGAGCTCCGCCGCCTCGCGCGCTGGGGAGCGCAGCGTGGGCCGGACGCCTGGCTGCGGTGGTCGCCGCCGGCCTTCGGGCTCGCGTTCGCGGCGCTGCTGCCCTCGGCGCGTCGAGCCGTTCGCGCGCAGCTGCGCCGGGTGCGGGGGCCGCAGCCTGCGCTGCGCGAGCAGCTCGAGGTCGCGCGCACGTTCGCGCGCTTCGCGAGCTGCTTCGCCGAGTCGCTCGCTCTCGGGGGCCCGCGCGGGCGCGAGGTGTCGCACGAGGTCGAGGGGGCGCCGAACCTCGACGCCGCGCTCGCAGCCGGGCGCGGGCTCATCGTCGTCACGGCGCACACCGCGGGGTGGGACGCGGTCGGGGCGTCGCTCGCCGCGCGCGTCGGTCGCGAGGTCGTCGTCGTGATGCAGAAGGAGCGCGACGCCGCTGCGCGCGATCTGCACGACGAGGCCCGGGCGCGCGCCGGCGTGCGCGTCGTGCACGTCGGCGACGACCCCCTCGCCGCGCTCCCGCTGCTCGCGCACCTGCGCCGCGGCGGCGTCGTCGCGCTGCAGCTCGACCGGGTGCTGCCCGGCGCGCGCACGCTCGCCGTCCGCCTGTTCGGCGAGGCCGCCGAGCTGCCCGCTGGGCCCTTCCTGCTCGCGGCGGCGTCGGGAGCCCCCGTGCTGCCCGTGTTCGCGCGCAGGCTGGGGCTGCTTCGGTACGCGGTACGCGTGTGCCCCCCCGTCTCCGTCGAGCGCGGGGCCTCGCCCGCGGTGATGGGCGAGGCCGCCGGGGGCGCCGCCGCGGAGCTCGAGCGCTTCGTGCGCGCCTACCCCACGCACTGGTTTCCGTTCGGCTGACCGGCGCCCGGGGGTTCGACGGCACTAGCCAGCGGCGTCAAGCTCCCGTAGAAGCGGCTCTCCCATGGCACCCTGGCACGTCGGTCTCCCTGCGCTCTCCGGCGACATCGCGCGTTACGCGCAGCGCTGGGGGCTGGCCGAGGTCCGGCCGGTCGACACCTCGATCCCGGCCGCGGCCAGGCTCCGCTCCTGGCGCAAGCAGGTCCCTCCGGCCTTCGCGTTCAGCGTCGTGCTGCCGCGCGTGGTCGGCGAGCTGCGCCCCTGCGCCGCGCTCGACGCCGCGCTCGCCAAGTCGCTCGAGGTCGCGCGCACGCTCGAGGCGCGCGCCATCGTGCTCGCGACGCCGAGCACGGTCACGCCGACCGAGCTCAACCGCAAGCGCCTCGCCGATCTCGCCGCCCGCATCCCGCACGACGCGGTGACGCTCGCGTGGGAGCCCCACGGGCTCTGGGAGATCGAGGAGTCCGCGCGCGTCGCGCGACGGCTCGGCCTGGTGCTCGTCGTCGATGCGGCGCGCGAGCCGGTGCCCGACGGGCCCGTCGCGTACGTCCGGCTGCGCGGGCTCGGCGAGTCGTCGAGGCTCGGTCCGCAGGTCATCGAGAGGGTCGCCGACGCGATCCGCGATCGCCGCGAGGCGTTCGTCGTCGTCGAGACCAGCGGCGTCATGGCCGTGGCCAAGGCGCTCGCCGCAGCGCGCACGCCCGAGCGCTCGGCGCGCGCCGTCGGCCTCGTGGTCAAGCCGCGTACGCGCCTCGTCGCCGAGGACGAGGAGCAGTGACGGCACTTCGAGGGCGAGGATCGGTGACGGTTCTTCGAGGACGACGATCCGTGACGCGTCGAGGACGAGGAGCCGCGAGCGCGCTTCGATGACGCTTCACGGTCGCCACGCCGCCGCCGCGACGGAGCCGGGTGCCGCGCGCGCGGCCTCCGACGCGCTCGCCGACGGCGGGACCGCGCTCGACGCCGTGCTCGCGGGGTGGGCCTCGGCCGCCGGCTCGCACCCGGGCGTGCTGCTCGGCGGCTGGCAGGCGCTCTTCGCGGGCCCGGGCGTCGGAGCGCGCGCCATCGACGGGCGCTCGCGTCAGCCGGGCCTCGGCGTCAAGCGCCCGCGTGGCTTCGCGCTGTCGGGCGAGGTGCCCGCCTCCGCGCGGGCCAGCGTGCCGTCGTCGCTCGCCGCGATGGCGCTCGCGCTCGCGACCGACTGCCAGCTTCCCCTGCGGCGCCTGCTGCGCCCGGGCATCGAGGCCGCCGAGGCCGTCGGCGCGTCGCGTCGCGCGGCGGTGCTCGACCGCATCGCGTCGCTCGGGGCCGGAGCGCTGCACGACGCCCACCTGGCGCGACCGTTCGTCGCCGCGGCGGGCCCCGCGGTCGGCGGCCTCGTCACCGCCGAGGACCTCGTCGCCGTCCGCCCCGCGATCGCGGACGCGCGCACCGTCGGGGTCGGCGCCCGGCGCCTGCTCGCGCTGCCGTGGGAGACGACGGCTGCGTCGAGCCCCGCGCCGCGCCTGGTCACGGCGGGTGACCACCGCGGCGTGGTCGCCGTGCTCGCGTACGCCTGCGACGACACGGGCGTCGCGCTCACCGACACCGAGTTGACCGCTCCGTGCGACGCCGTGCCGGTGTGGCGAGGCGTCCCGCGCTCCCGCCCCGGGACGCCCATCGCGACGACGGCGCCGCTCTGGGTCGCGCTCGACCAGGCGCTCGCGGTGCTCGCGTGCGGCGTCGAGGTCGCGCAGCCCCCCAGCCTCGACGAGGTCGGGACGGGCTGGCGCGAAGCGGCGACCGCGGTCGAGCTGGTCGAGGCGCTCGCGCGAGCGGCGAGCGGGGCGACGGCGGTCGGGGTGGTGCGGGTCGAGACCCCCGGCGGTGTCCGGCTGCGCTCCGTGCTCGTCAAATCGCCGGTGCTCGGGTAGGCTCCGGAGCCGCATGGCCGAGGACGTCTTCGGCATCGTCGGCACGACGCAAGCCGGCACCTACCAGGTCGAGAGCGTCGTCGCCGAGGGTGGCTTCGGGGTGGTGTACCGCGCCTACCACGGCGCGTTCCGCGCGCCGGTCGCGCTCAAGTGCCTGAAGATCCCGCAGTCGCTCAACGCGAAGAGCCAGAGCGAGTTCCTCGAGCGCTTCCGCGAGGAGGCCGAGTTGATGTTCCGGCTGTCGGCCGGCATCTCGGCGGTCGTGCGCCCGCTGCACGCCGACGTCATCACCACGGCCAACGGCACCTTCGTGCCGTTCATGGCGCTCGAGTGGCTCGATGGCGAGACGCTCGACGTGCTCGTCTCGGGTCGCGCCCACAAGGGGCGCCCGCCGCTCGCGCTCAAGCGCGCCGCGCGCCTGCTCGCCCCCGTCGCGCGCGCTCTCGAGGTCGCCCACAACTTCCCGGGCCCCGGCGGCACGACGCTGTCGATCGTCCACCGCGATCTCAAGCCGGACAACATCTTCATCGCCGAGATCAACGGCGAGCAGGTCGCGAAGATCCTCGATTTTGGCATCGCGAAGGTGCGCAACACCGCCACCGCGATCGCCGGTCGCGCGTCGCAGTCCGAGGCCGTGCAGATGGCCTTCACGCCGGGCTATGGCGCGCCCGAGCAGTGGCTGCCCAAGCGCTTCGGCCAGACGGGCCCCTGGACGGACGTGTACGGCCTCGCGCTCACGCTGGTCGAGACCGTCGCCGGCCACCCCGTCATCGACGGCGATCTCGCCGGCATGATGGGCACGGCCATCGACGAGCAGCGGCGTCCGTCGCCGCGCACCGAGGGCGTGCAGGTCAGCGACGAGGTCGAGGCGGTGTTCCTGCGCGCGCTCGCGGTCGATCCGCGCGGACGGCAGCCCGACTGCGGCGTCTTCTGGGACGAGCTCGAGGACGCGCTCGGCCTCGATCGCACCTTCGCGCCCCTCGGTCGGCGCGACCGCCGTGCCGAGGGCGGGGGCGCCCACCGCGAGGAGCGCCTCGGCCGTGACCGCCGCCCGATCACGCAGGACGGCGACGAGCCGCCGGCGAGCGTGCCCGCCCTCGTCACGGGGGGCTCGTTCTTCGAGGGGCGCCTCGCGCAGCGCCCCGCGGCGGGCGCCGCGCCCCCCTCGCTCTCCGGGGCTGCCCCGCACACGCCGGCCGAGGCTCCCCCCTCGCTCGTCGCGAGCTCGGTCGCCGCGGTCGCCGCGGTCGCGCCCTCGGTCCGTCCCGCGGTGCCGTCGCACCCGCCCGAGAGCGCGCCGCGCACGTCGAGCGCAGGGCGGGCTCCAGCCCCCGCTCCCGCGCCTCAGTTCGGCGACCTGCTGGGCGGCATGCGCGACGCCTCCGGAGGTGGCGATACGGGTAACGCCGACCTCGTGCTCGAGCTCGATCCGCAGGAGGTCCCGATGTCGGTGCGCGCGAAGCGCACGACGACGACCGGCGGCTCGCCCAACAGCTCAGGCTCCATTCCCCTCGACGTCCGGGGCTCGTCGCCGCGCACGCGCTCCGAGCGCCCCTCGGTGCGCTCTTCTGGCGCGCCTGGCGCCCGCCCCTCGCACCACGCGCTGGGCCAGCACCTGGGCGGGCCCGCGTCGGTGGCGACCGCCGGCCTCGCCGTCGCGGCCGCCGACAAGGTCTACACGGCGATGAGCGGCGGAGAGGAGCTCGCGCTCGGGCCGCTGCGGCTGGCCTGGGTCGCGGGCGGCGTCGTCATGCTGGCGATGTGTGTGCTGCTCTGGCGGCTGGTGTCGCCCTCGGCCGACTGACCGCCGCGCGAACGAATCGATGACCACCGACGTCTTCGGCATCGTGGGCAGCGTGCAGGCGGGCACGTACCGGGTCGAGTGCGTGGTCGCCGAGGGTGGGTTCGGCGTCGTCTACCGCGCGTTCCACGAGTCGTTCCGCGCTCCGGTCGCGCTCAAGTGCCTGAAGGTGCCCATGCAGATGGCGCCCGAGCACCAGGCCGAGTTCCTCGAGAAGTTCCGCGCGGAGGGCGAGCTCTTGTTTCGCCTCTCGGCGGCGCTTCCCGCCGTCGTGCGGCCGCTGCACGTCGACGCCTTCACGACGCCCGACGGCACGTTCGTGCCGTACATGGCGCTCGAGTGGCTCACCGGGCAGACGCTCACGCAGTTCGTCGAGGAGCGCGCGGCGTCGGGCCTCGCGCCGCTCGGCGTGGGCGAGCTGTTCGACCTGCTCGGGCCCGTCGGGCTCGCGCTCGGCCGCGCGCACCACTTCGCGACGGACACGGGCGTCATCTCCATCGTTCACCGAGACCTGAAGCCGGACAACCTGTTCATCGCCGTCGTGCACGGCGAGCGCGCGGTGAAGATCCTCGACTTCGGCATCGCGAAGGCGCGCAGCGCGGCCACGCAGATGGTGGGGCGGCAGTCGCAGCACAAGAGTCAGCTCGTCGCGTTCTCGCCGGGCTTCGCGGCGCCCGAGCAGTGGCTGCCCAAGCGCTTCGGCCAGACGGGCCCGTGGACCGACGTCTACAGCCTGGCGCAGACGATGGTCGAGGTGATGCGCGGCCGCACGCACCCCGAGGGGGAGCCGGGCGACCTGATGACGCTCGCCATCGACGAGAAGCGCCGACCGACGCCGCGCATGCGCGGGCTCGGCGTCACCGACGCGGTGGAGGCCGTCTTCGAGCGCGCGCTCGCGGTCGACCCGCGCCACCGCTACGCCGACGCGCGCGAGTTCTGGTCCGACCTCGCGCTCGCCCTCGGCGCCGCGGTGCACCCGACGACCGCGCCGCCTGCGCCGATCCTCGTCGCGCCGCCGGTCGCTGCACCCGCCGTCGTCGCGTTCGAGGTGCCCGACCTCGAGGTGCCGGGGGGCAGCTTCACCGCTGCGTCCGCCGCGCTTCCTCGGTTCACGCCCCCCGCGCGCGCCGTGGTCGAGCGTGCGCCCGCTCCGAGCGCGGCCCCGCGCGCTCCCGCGCCGGCCCCCGCCCTGTCGCAG
>CAITLX010000463.1 GCA_903893335.1 uncultured delta proteobacterium
CCGCGCAGGCGGCGGGCTACGCCACGCACGCGCGGTCGAACGTGGCCCGCGCCGCCATCGAGTGCCTCGTCGCGCTCGACGCGCGCGACCAGGCCCCCGCGGTGCAGGCCGCGGCCGAGGCTGGCGATGCGCCGCTGCGCGCCTTCGCGCGCGAGGTGCTCGTGGGCTGGGAGGTCACCTCCTCGGGTCGCGCCGAGGGGGGCGCCGAGCGCCGCCTCTCGCTGCTCGACCGCTTGCTCATGGGCCTGGTGCGCGCGCAGGGCGACGACCTGCTGCTCTACTCTGGCGCCACGCCCTTCGTGAAGCGCCACGGCGTCGTGGCGCCGCTGGTGCGCAACGTGTTCACCGCGGAGCAGGTCGAGGCGATGCTCATGCCGCTGCTGTCGCCGACGCAGCGGCGAAGCTTCGCGGACATCGACGACGTCGATCTGTCGCACGAGGTGCGCGGCGAGAACCTGCGCTTCCGCGTCAACGTCTTCCGTCAGGCGGGCGGGCCCTGCGCCGTGTTCCGCATCATCAAGGCCGACGTGCCGACGCTCGAGTCGCTCGGCTTGCCGCCGGTCGTCGGCAGCTTCGCCGACATGACGAGCGGCCTGGTGCTGGTGGGCGGGCCCACCGGGTCGGGCAAATCGACCACGCTCGCGGCCATCATCGACCAGATCAACCGCACGCGCGGCGGGCACATCGTCACGCTCGAGGACCCGATCGAGGTCGTGCACCCGCGCAAGACGTGTGTGGTCAACCAGCGCGAGGTCGGCACGCACACGCGCAGCTTCGAGGCAGCGCTCCGGTCGGCGCTGCGCGAGGACCCGGACGTCATCCTCTGCGGCGAGATGCGCGATCTCGCGACGATCTCGTTCGCGGTGACCGCTGCCGAGACCGGCCACCTCGTCTTCGGCACGGTGCACACGGTGTCCGCCGACTCGAGCATCGACCGCCTCATCAACGCCTTCCCGGCGGGCCAGCACGCGCAGATCCGCGCGATGCTCGCCGACACGCTGCGCGCGGTGGCCTGCCAGCACCTGCTGCGCCGCAAGGGTTCGCCCGGTCGCGAGATCGCCGTCGAGGTCATGGTCAACAACGACGCGGTCGCCAACCTCATCCGCAAGGGCAAGACGTACCAGCTGTCGTCGGTCGTGCAGATGTCGCGCGACCTCGGCATGCAGTCGATGGACTCGGAGATCCTCCGGCTGCTCGGCGAGGGGCGCATCCACGAGGACGAGGCCTTCCTCAAGATCAACGACAAGGCGCTGATCGCGCAGTGGCGCGCGGGCATCGACGGCGCGGCCACCGCGCGGGTGCAGGTCATCGGCCTCACGCCGTCGTCCTCGTCGGCGGCCGTCACGCAGGTGTCGGCGTCGGGCAACCCCGGCTCGAGCCCCCCCGCGTCGAGCGGCGGGTCTTCCCAGCGGCCGGCGGTGTCGTCGCCGTCGCAGCCGCCGTCGGGCAGCAACCGCCCGAGCGACCCCGGCTCGCCGACGGGCGGGCGCCCGTCGAGCGGCACCCGTCCGGCCACCGAGTCGTCGCCGTCGCTGCTCGACAAGGCGCTCTCGTCGTTCCGCGGAAAGGGAGGCTGAAGCATGGCACGCATCGACTCGATGCTCCGACTCGCCGCCGCGCAGCGCGCGAGCGATCTGCACCTGCACTCCGGCGCTCGGCCGGTCGCGCGCTACTGCGGCGACATGGTCGAGCTGCCGTTCCGGGTGCTCGACGACGCCGAGACGCGCGATCTCGTGGACGAGATCCTCTCCGACGACCAGCGCGCGGCGCTCGCGCGCGACCTCGAGATCGACTTCGCGTTCGATCTCGCCGGCGTCGGGCGGTTCCGCGGCAACGTCTTCGTCCAGAACCACGGCCTCGGGGCCGTGTTTCGCGTCGTGCCGCTCGAGGTGCCGTCGCTCGCGGGGCTCGGGCTGCCGCCCGCGCTGCGCGAGCTCACCGAGAACGCCAACGGCCTGGTGCTCGTCACGGGCCCGACGGGGAGCGGCAAGACGACGACGCTCGCGGCGATGGTCAACGAGATCAACCGCAACTCGCGGCGCCACATCATCATGGTCGAGGACCCGATCGAGTTCCTCCACGTCAACGACCGGAGCGTCGTCACCCAGCGTCAGGTCGGGGCGCACACCAAGGGCTTCGCGGCCGCGCTGCGCTCGGCGCTGCGCGAGGCGCCCGACGTGCTCGTCGTCGGCGAGATGCGCGACATGGAGACGGTGAACCTCGCGCTCTCCGCCGCCGAGACCGGCGTGCTCGTGCTCGGCACGCTGCACACCAGCAGCGCCGCCAAGTCGATCGACCGCATCATCGACATCACGCCCGACGACTCGCGCGACCAGGTCCGCAACGTGCTCGCCATGCTGCTGAAGGGCGTCGTCGCGCAGCAGCTGTGCACGCGCGCGTCGGGCGACGGCCGCGTCGCCGTCGTCGAGATCCTGCTCGGGTCGCACGCGGTCGCGCACCTCATCCGCGACGACAAGGTCTTCCAGATCGAGGGCTACCTCTCGTCGGCCGAGGCCGCGGGCACCGGGGTGCAGGCGCTCGACTCGTCGATCCTCACGTACGTCAAGGACGGCACCATCACGCTCGAGGAGGGGATGCGCGTCGCGCGTCAGCCCGAGCAGCTTCGCCACCTCGTCGAGTTGGCGCAAGGCACCTCCCCGGATTCGAGCTCGAAGGCGAGCTCCCCTTCGAACCCGAAGATCAGCTCGCCTTCGAACCCCAAGATCAGCTCTCCGTCCAACCCAAGGGTGGGCTCACCGTCGGCCGGGAGCGGCTCGATGCCTCGCGTCGAGAGCCCGACGGCGCCCCGCGTCGCGAGCCAGCCGACCCTCCCGCGCGTCGACTGGGGCTCGAAGTGAAGCGGGCCCGGTCGAGCTCGAAGTGAAGCCCGTCGGCTGACAGGGCGACGCTCAGGGCGTCTTCGCAGCGGGCTCCTCGCTCGGCAAGCGGCCGAAGAGCGCGCGCGCGGCGCGCGGCAGGTCGCCGCACGCGGGGGCTCCGAGGTCGCGCTGCTCGCCCGGGTCGCGCGCCACGTCGAAGCATTTCCAGTCGGCGTCGCCGTCGCGCGCGACGAGCTTCAGGCTGCCGCGCATCGCGCCCCAGTTCTCGAAGCCGCAGCTCCAGATGCCCGCGCAGTTGGTCAGGGGCACGAGCGGCGCGGCGTGGCGCGGGCGCAGCAGGCTCTCGCCGAGCATGCGCGCGCGCGCCGTCGAGAGGGCAGGGGCGTCGAGCACGCCGAGGAGATCGAGCACCGTCGGGGCGAGATCGACGTGCGAGGTGAGCGCGCCTCGCGCGGCGCGCAGCGCCTCGGCCTCGGCGGGCGCGAGCGTGCCGGTGGGCGCGTCGATCCAGGCCGGCACGTGCAGCTCCTCGTCGTAGAGCGAGGTCGTGTGGCCGAGCTGACCGTGCTCGCGGAACGCCTCGCCGTGGTCGGCGGTGAAGACGACGACGGTGCGTCGCCCCGCAGGCGTCGTGCGAAGCCACGCGAGCAGCTCGCCGAGCGCGCGGTCCTGCGCGTGCACGGCGTTGCGGTAGTGGTTGCGGAAGGCGGGGGCGTCCTCGGCGGCCTTGCTCTCGCTCTCGGGCTGAAAGGGGTGGCTGCCCTTGCCTGTGAGGTAGGGGAAGTGCGTGTTGGTCACCTGCACGAGCGCGAGCCAGGGCTCGTGCAGCGAGGGCAGCTCACGGCGCACGCGCAGGGCGAGCGCGGCGTCGCTCGCGCCCGCGTCGTCGTCGACCGGGCCGCCGAGGTCCTTGCCCTCGCAGCGGCGGGCCAGAGGAAGCGCCGCGAAGAACTCGGCCGAGCGCGTGAACATCAGCGGCTGGCTGCTCCAGTACGCGGCGTCCCAGCCGGCGGCGTGCGCGTAGTCGAAGAGCGTGGGAGCGTGCCGGATCGCGTCGCCGGTGCGGGTCGGGGGGAGGCCCGAGAGGATGACCGAGAGCGAGATGGCCGTGGTCGAGGCCGTGGCGCGCATCTGCGTCAGCCGCACGCGTTCGGGCGCCGCGCGATCGGTGAAGGGAGCGGCGCGGCATGGCGCGGCTGGGTCGCCGCACCCGTCGTCGAAGCGCAGGCTCTCGCCGAGCACGAGCAGCACGTTGCGCGGAGCTGCTGGCGCCGACGCGAGCGAGGCCACGGCGTCGGGCACGCGAAGCCCCGCGTGGGCGACCGCCGACGCGGTGGCGTCGCGGCGCGCGAGCCGCGCGAGGACGACGACG
>CAITLX010000464.1 GCA_903893335.1 uncultured delta proteobacterium
GCGTGCCGCGCCGCGCGAGGTGCAGCGCGGCGAGCACGGTCGCCGCCGCGACCGCGACGACGGCGCGACGACGCGCCGCTCCGGCGACCCTCCGCCAGTCGCCCGCGAGCCGCGCGACGGTCCCGTCTGTCACCGCCGAGTCTCTTAGCCGAAGTGCACGCGCCCGGCACGCGCCGCCGCGCGCGGTTGCAGCGGCCCCGCACTCCGTGGCACGCATGGCGCGATGCTGCCCCCCTCGCCGCGCGTGCGGCTCAGCGACCGCAAGCTCGAGCAGCTCGCCAACGGCATCGCTCAGGGGCTCGAGGCCGGCCTGCCGACCCCCTCGGCCGTGGCTGGCGCGGCGACGTACCTGCTCGGCCGCGACGCGACCGCCCAGCTCCACGTCGAGGCCGAGCGCGGCATCGCCCTCTCCGCGTCGCTGCGCTCGCTCGGCGCGCTCGACCCAGCCGACGCCGCGCTGCTGCTGGCCGGCGAGACGTACGGCGGCATCCCCGCGACGCTGCGCACGATCGCCGCGCGCGCGACCGATCGCCGCGCCCGCCGGCGGCGCCTCCTGCTCGCGATCGCCTACCCCGTGGTCATGCTCCTGATGGCCGCCGTCGTGGTGCCCATCCCCACGATCGTCACCGACGGCGTCGGGGCGTACCTCGAGCGCGCGCTGCCGCTGCCGACCCTGCTCGCGGCCATCGCGCTGGGCTCGGTGCTGCTCGCGCGAGCGCCGCGCGACGCGCCCGTGCGGCGCGCGGTGACCGACCTCGCGCTCCGCTTCCCGCCGACCCGCGCCTTCCTCGAGCACGACGCCGTCGTGCGCTTCGCGTCGGTGCTCGGCGCCTGCGTCCGCGCCGGGGTGCCGCTGCGCGGCGCGCTCACGCTGGCGTCGGAGGCGACGGGGCACCCGCGCTGGACGCTCCTCGGCCCGGGCCTGGCCGCGCGGCTCGACAAGGGAGCGTCGGTGGCGCCGCTGCTCGCGGGGCTCCCGGGGTTCGACACCTCCGACCTCGCGACGCTCGACGTGGGCGAGCGCACCGGGCGCCTCGACGAGGCGCTCGCGCAGGTCGCCGAGGCCCACCGCGTCGCCGCGCAGCGCGCCGCGCTCATCACCGTCGCGCTGGCCGCCGGCGTCCTGGGCGTCGCCGCCGTCGGGTGGGCCGTCTACAGCCTGATCACGAGCTGGCTCGGCATCCTCGGTCAGCTCGACCGCGCGCTGCACTGATCCGCGGCGCTCGACCCCACGCTAATCTGAGCCGATGGCCTCTCCGCCCGGAATCAGCCCGCGCGAGCCGCGCGCGGCGATCGTGCTGCTCGGCATCGCGTGCGCGACGCTCCTCGCCTACGTGCGCTCCTTCGACGTCCCCTTCCTGTGGGACGACGTCGAGTTCGTCGCGCGCGAGGACGTGCGCTCGCTCGGGTCGGTCTGGCACTACCTGAGCACGGAGTTCCCGCCCGGCTCGCAGGGGGCTCCCTACTACCGCCCGCTCTACCTCATCACGCTGGCGCTCGACCGGGCGCTCTGGGGCGAGGCCGCGACGGGTTTCCACGCGACCAACCTCGCGGTGCACCTCGCAGCCGTCGCGCTCGTCTTCGCGCTGGCCCGACGCGCGGGCGCGGCGACGCTCGGCGCCGGGGTCGCCACGCTCGCCTTCGCGCTCGCGCCTCGGCTCGTCGAGGCCGTGACCTGGATCGCGGGGCGCACCGACTCGCTGCCCGCGGCGTTCGGGCTCGCCTCCCTGCTGACGTGGCGGCGAGGGTCGTGGCCGCGCAGGCTGGGCGCAGCCGCGCTCGCGCTCTGCGCGATGCTCTGCAAGGAGTCAGGCGGCGCCGCGGTGATCGCGATCGCGGCGCGCGAGGCGCTCGAGGCGCGCCGCGAGGGGCGCAGCGTCGTGCGCGGCGCGCTCTCGGCCTGGCCGGTCGCGGCGGCGGGCGCCGTCTACTTCGCGCTGCGCCGCCACGCCGTCCCGGCCGTGGAGATCGACACCTCGGCCGATGGGCGCCCCGCGCTCGTCATGCGCCCGCTGGTCTCGCTCGGCATGTACGTGGTCCAGACGCTCGACGCCCTCCGACCGCGCACGCACGTCGGGCTCACGGCCGACTGGTACCACCCTGGCCTCGCCGCGCTCGGCGTCGCGACGGCGGCCGCCGCCCTCGCGCTCGGGGTCTACGCCTGGCGGCGCTGGACGCCCGACCGCTTCGCGCTGCTCGTGCTCGGCGCGGCGGCGCTGCTGCCCGCGCTGCACCTCGGCCCGGTGGCGAGCTACGCGCTCAACGCCGATCGGCGCCTGTACGTCCCCTTCGCCGCACTCGCCGCGCTCGTCGCCTCGGCGGCGCCGGGGTGGACGCCGATCGCGCGACAGGTCGCGGCGCTCGCGGCGGCGGCCTTCGCGGTCGCCGGGGGCATCGCGGTGCACCTGCGACACGCCGACATGACGTCGTCGCTGCGCTTCTGGGCCGTCACCGCGGTGCAGGTGCGGCGCGACGATCCGTTGCCGCGCACCAACCTCGCGATGGAGCTGCAGCAGGCCGGCCACCCCGCCGACGCCGCCGCCGTGTGGCGCGCGGCGCTGCGCGACAGCTTCCCGCTCGCGAAGGCGAGCTACGTGCCGATGATGCTGCGGGTGGAGCTCGGCCGCTGCCTCTCGCGCCTCGGGCGCACCGACGAGGCGGCGGCCCTCGCGCGCGAGAACCTCGCGCTGCAGCCCGACCTCGCGGCGCACTGGACCGACCTCGCGCTCGCCGAGGCGCGCGCCCTCGACTTCGCGGCGGCGCGCGCGACGCTCGCGGAGGCGATCGCGCGGGGCCTCGACGGGTCGGGGCGGCTCGCGCGCCACCGCGCCTCGCTCGACGCCGCCGAGCGAGCGCTCGCGGCGCGGCC
>CAITLX010000465.1 GCA_903893335.1 uncultured delta proteobacterium
ATCGACCGCCGCACGCTCCAGCGCAAGCTGCGCCGCTCCGTTTGAACTTCTTCACAATCCACGCGCAGAGTCTGCGCGTGCCCGCAATCGTTGCGCCGCTCGTGCCCTGTTCCTTTGTTATTTCGAAAGGTTATCGTCTTGACGCACGGTGGCATATCGGTTGCGATTGACGCCCGCTTCGGGGGACCGCTGCACGCATCGAGTCGCCGCACCGTTGGAAACGACCGTCCCCACCTTCGCGCGAGCCGCCCTGCCCGCACCTCCGCCGTCGCCCGTCGCGGCGGCTGCGTCGTGCCTGCACTGCGGCACCCCGCTCGCGAGCGGAGCGTCGTCTCGCTACTGCTGCCTCGGCTGCGAGCTCGTGCGCTCGCTGCTCCAGCAAGAGGGGCTCGACCGCTACTACGCGCTGCGCGGCGAGCGCGGCCAGCCGGTCGCCGCCGCGTCCGAGCGCCGCGACCGCAAGTGGCTCGAGCCGTTCGAAGCGCGCGTCGCGGCGGCCGAGGGGCTCTGCCGGCTCGACCTCGACGTGCAGGGCATCCACTGCGCGGCGTGCGTGTGGCTCATCGAGCGCTGGTTCGAGCGCCAGCCGGGCGCGGTGCGCATCGTCGTCAACCCCTCGCTCGGCAAGGCGCAGATGTCGGTGCGCCCCGCCTTCGCCCTCGGCGCGTTCGCCGACACGCTCGAGCGCTTCGGTTACCTGCTCGGCCCCGCTCGCAAGCGCGCGGCCGCCGGGTCGAGCGAGCTGGTCACGCGCATGGGCATCTGCATCGCCCTCGCGATGAACGCGATGCTCTTCTCCATCGCGATGTACGCCGGCCTCACCGAGGGGCCGCTGCACCGCCTCTTCGCGACGCTCGAGTTCGCGCTCTCGCTCGCGAGCGTGGTCGTGGGAGGGCCCGTCTTCTTCCGCTCCGCGTGGGCGGGGCTTCGCCGCGGCCTGCTCCACCTCGATCTGCCCATCGCCGCCGGCATCGCGCTCGCGTTCTCGAGCTCCGCGTGGTCGTTCTTCTCGCAGGCGCACGCGCGCACCTACTTCGACACCCTGAGCGTCTTCGTCGCGCTCATGCTCGTCGGCCGCTTCCTGCAAGAGCGCGTGCTCGAGAACAACAAGCGCTTCCTGCTCGAGAGCGACGGCACCGACGGGCTGCTCACGCGCCGCGTGCGCGACGGCCACGTCGAGACGGTCCGCTGCGCCGAGGTCGCGAGCGGCGACGTGCTGCTCGTCGCGCCGGGCGACCTGCTCCCGGTCGCCTCGGTGCTCGACGCCGACGAGGCCAGCTTCTCGCTCGACTGGATCGACGGCGAGAGCGAGCCGCGCCGGTTCACGCGCGGCGCGACGGTGCCCGCGGGCGCCTTCCTCGGGGGCATCCGCCCCGTCGAGCTCGTCTCCGCGGAAGATTTCGCGGGCTCGCCGCTGGTCGATCTCGTGCGCGCGCCGGTCGAGCGCGAGGCCGACGAGGCGCGCGCGACCCCCTTCTGGCGCGTCTTCGCGCGCGTCTACGTCGGCGCGGTGCTCGGCGTCGCGCTGCTCGCGTTCGGCTTCGCGTGGCTGCGCGCGCACGACCTCGCGCAGGCCACCTCGATCGTCACTGCGGTGCTCATCGTCACCTGCCCGTGTGCGTTCGGCATCGCGACGCCGCTGGCGTACGAGATCGTGCTCGCGCGCCTGCGCCGCGCGGGGCTCTTCGTGCGCTCGGCGGGCTTCCTCGACCGCGTGGGGCGCGTGCGGCGCGTCGTCTTCGACAAGACGGGCACGCTCACCACCGGCGCGCTCGAGGTCGAGGACGCGAGCGCGCTCGCGTCGCTCACCGCCGGCGAGCTCGGCCTGCTCGCCAACCTGGCGCTGCGCACGCACCACCCCAAGGGGGCGGCCATCGCGCGCATCGTGCCGCGCGAGCACACGCGCTTCGAGCCCGGCCTCGCCGTCGAGGAGCACGCGGGGCGCGGCCTGTCGCTCGTGCACGGCGGCCACGAGTACCGTCTCGGCGCCCCCGCATGGGCCGCAGGGGGAGGGGAGCCGCCTCCAGGCGACGTGACGTTCGGCGTCGACGGCCGCGTGCTCGCCGCGTTCACCACCCGCGAAGAGGTGCGCACCGACGCGCGCGCCGAGATCGCCGCGCTCGTGCGCGAGGGCTACGACGTGCGCATCCTCAGCGGCGACGCGTCGCCCCGCGTCGCGGCCATGGCCGCCTCGTGCGGCCTCGCGCCCGACCGCGCGGTCGGCGCCTGCTCGGCCTCGGGCAAGGCCGGGTGGCTGCGCGAGCACGACGCGAAGGACACGCTGATGGTCGGCGACGGCATCAACGACAGCCTCGCCGTCTCGGCCGCTTGGTGCAGCGGCACGCTCGCCATCGACCGCCCCTTCATGGCCGCGCGCAGCGACTTCTACCTCGTCACGGCCGGCCTCGCGCCCATCCGCCTCGCGCTGCGCGCGGGGCGATTGCTCGAGCGCACCGTGCGGCTCAACCTCGCGATGGCGCTCGCGTACAACGTCGCGGCCGTCGCGCTCGCCTTCGCCGGGCTCATGTCGCCGCTGCTGTGCGCGGTGCTCATGCCGCTCAGCTCGCTCACGGTCCTCTTCGCGACGATGGCGTCGCTCTCGAACAGGAGGGCGTCTTGGGCGTCTTGACCCTGCAGATCTTCGTCAGCCTCACCCTCGTGGTCGGCTCGCTCATCCTCTTCGCCGTCAGCGCACGGCGCGGAGACCACGAGCACGCCGACCGGCTCGCCCTCTTTCCCATCGAGGACGACACGGGGCCGCATCCTGCGGCCCTCGCGCCCGCCTCGCCCCCGGAGAACGATCGATGAACGCGCAATCGACCTCGACCGCCACCGCCAACGCGCGCGGCACGCGGCGCATCGTCTACGACGACGCCATCTCGCGTTGGTTCGTCACGGCCTCGCTCGGCTGGGGCGTCGTCGCGCTGCTGCTCGGCGCCATCATCGCGCTGCAGCTCGCCTTCTTCCAGGCCAACCTGCCGCCGTGGCTGTCGTTCGGGCGTCTGCGCCCGCTGCACACCAACGCCGCCATCTTCGCCTTCGTCGGCAACATGATGTTCGCCGGCGTCTACTACTCGACGCAGCGTCTGGTGAAGGCGCGCCTCTTCTCCGACGCGCTCAGCAAGTTCCACTTCTGGGGCTGGCAGCTCATCATCGTGTCGGCCGCGCTCACGCTCCCCTTCGGCATCACCGAGGGCAAGGAGTACGCCGAGCTCGCCTGGCCGATCGACCTCGCCATCGCGGTCGTGTGGGTCGCGTTCGCGATCAACTTCTTCGGCACGCTGTGGCGTCGCAACGAGAAGCACCTCTACGTCGCGATCTGGTTCTACATCTCGACGGTCGTCACCGTCGCGGTGCTGCACATCGTCAACTCGCTCGCGCTGCCGACCTCGCCGCTGCACAGCTACTCGGTCTTCGCCGGCGCGCAGGATGCGCTCGTGCAGTGGTGGTACGGCCACAACGCCGTCGCCTTCTTCCTCACGACGCCGATCCTCGGCATCATGTACTACTTCCTGCCGAAGGCGGCGAACCGGCCCGTTTACTCGTACCGGCTCTCGGTCGTGCACTTCTGGGCGCTCGTCTTCATCTACATCTGGGCCGGCCCCCACCACCTGCTCAACACCGCGCTGCCCGACTGGGCGCAGACGCTCGGCATGATCTTCAGCGTCATGCTCTGGGCGCCGAGCTGGGGCGGCATGATCAACGGCCTGCTCACGCTGCGCGGCGGCTGGGCCGACGTTCGCAAGGACCCGGTCCTCAAGTTCTTCGCCGCGGGCGTCACGTTCTACGGCATGGCCACGTTCGAGGGCCCGCTGCTCTCCATCAAGAGCGTCAGCGCCCTCGCGCACTACACCGACTGGATCATCGGCCACGTCCACAGCGGCGCGCTCGGCTGGAACGGCTTCATGGCCGCCGGCATGTTCTACTGGATGGTGCCGCGCCTGTACGGCACCGAGCTGCACTCCAAGCGCCTCGCCGATCTCCACTTCTGGCTCGGCACGCTGGGCATCCTGCTCTACGTCGTCTCGATGTGGTTCAGCGGCGTGACCCAGGGGCTCATGCTCCAGGGCGTCAACGCCAACGGCTCGCTCACGTACCCGTCGTTCGTCGAGACGCTCATCGCGATCAAGCCGATGTACTGGGTGCGCCTCGCGGGCGGCACCATGTACCTCGTGGGCCACGTGCTCATGGTCTACAACCTCTGGGTCACCGCTCGCTCGGGCAAGCCCGTCGAGGTGAGCATCGAGGTCCCCGAGCCCGAGGCCGAGGGCGCGCCCATCCCCTGGACGCGCATCGTGTTCGGCCCGCCGGTCGTCGTGTCGGCCGTCGTGCTCGCCGTGCTCGGCCTCGTGACGCTGTCCGACGGCCTCGGCGGCATCGCGTTCCTCGTGGTCGCGGCCGTCATCGGCGTCGGCGCGGTGTTCATCCTCAACCTGCGCAAGCGCACCGACGACGAGCGCTGGCACCACTGGCTCGAGGGGCGCGCGCTGCTCTTCACCGTGCTCACCGTCATCGCGGTGCTCATCGGCGGCGTCGCCGAGATCGTCCCCGCGCTCGTCATCAAGCCCGCCGAGGGCTCGCCCTCCGCGCAGCTCCCGTACTCGGCGCTCGAGCTCGAGGGGCGTGACCTCTACGTGCGCGAGGGCTGCTACGTGTGCCACTCGCAGATGATCCGGCCGTTCCGCCACGAGGCGCTCCGCTACGGCGCGGTCAGCGAGCTCGGCGACTCGCGCTACGATCACCCGTTCCAGTGGGGCTCGCGCCGCACCGGGCCGGACCTCGCGCGAGAGGGCGGCAAGTACCCGAACCTCTGGCACCTCGAGCACCTCAAGAACCCGCGCAACATCTCGCCGGGCTCCAACATGCCGCCCTACGCCTTCCTCGCGGAGGCGAAGGTCGACTACGCCCGCACGGCCGACAAGGTGCGCGCGATGCGCACGCTCGGCGTGCCCTACACCGACGCCGAGGTGACCGGCGCCAGCGACGCTGCGCGCGCGCAGGCCGATGGCCTCGCGAAGGACCTCGCCGCCAACGGCGCGGGCATCGCGCCCGACAGCGAGATGGTCGCGCTCATCTCGTACCTGCAGCGCGTCGGCCGTGGCCCCAGGCCCCTCGCCGCCGCCGCCGTGCCCACCCCCGCGGTCAAGCCCGCCTCGCCGTGACCAGGAGCCGAACCATGTTCTCCGCACTCTTTCACAACAGTCCGCTGATCTTGTTCCCGGTCGTCGGCCTCGCGCTGTTCATCGTGGTCTTCGCCTCGGTGGTCGTGCGCACGTTCTCGCGCGGCCCCGACGCGTACCAGCGCGTGGCCGAGCTTCCCCTCGCGTCCGACGGAGGCGATCATGTCTGAGCAGAAGTCGCAGCAGGGCGCCCCGCCGGGGTCGCGCGTCGTGCGTGAGGTCGATGGCATCCTCGAGGAGGACAACGAGCTGCCGCGCTGGTGGCTCATCGTGCTCTACGGCTCGATCGTCTTCGCGGCGTTCTACTGGATCGTCTACCACCAGCTGAGCCTCGCCGAGAATCCGCTCGCGGCGTACCGCACCGAGGCGGCCGCGGTCGCCTCGGCCGACGCGGCGAGGGCGAGGGCAGCGGGGCCGGCCGACGAGGCCTCGCTCCTGAAGCTCTCGCACGACGAGGCGAGCCTCACGCAGGGCAAGACGACGTTCACCACGGTGTGCGCCGTCTGCCACCTGCCCACCGGCGGCGGCAGCATCGGCCCCAACCTCACCGACTCGGCGTGGCTGCACGGCGGGACGGCCGAGGCGATCTACCGCACGGTGCGCGACGGCTACGTCGAGAAGGGCATGGCCGCGTGGGGCCCGCAGCTCGGCGAGGAGAAGGTGCGCAGCGTCGTCGCCTACGTGCTCACGCTGCGTGACACCAACGTGGCGGGTGGTAAAGCCCCGCAGGGCGAGGTCGTGACCCCCTCGCCCTGAGGGCTTCGACCTTGGCCGTGCACCTACCCGTCGTCCGCGCGCGGGGCTCCCTGCGCGCGGACGGCTCCCGGGCTCGCATCATCCCCGCCGACGTGACGGGGCGCTTCACGCGGCTTCGTCGCGCGGCGTTCGCCCTCCAGCTGGCGATCGGCCTGGCGATGCCCTGGATCACCATCCGCGGAAATCCGGCGGTCTGGCTCGACGTGCCAGGCCGCCGCTTCTTCCTGTTCGGCGCGACGTTCAACGCGCAGGACACCTGGCTGATGGTGCTGCTCTTCATCACCATCGGCGTCTCGCTCATCGCCGCGACGGCCATGCTCGGCCGCGCGTGGTGCGGGTGGAGCTGTCCGCAGACGGTCCTGCTCGAGGGCATCTTCCGCCCCATCGAGCGGCTGCTCGAGGGCTCGCGCGAGGCGCGCCTGCGCCGCGACGCGGCGGGCTTCTCGGCGGGTCGCACGCTTCGCAAGCTGGTCAAGCACGCCAGCCTGGCCGCGATGGCCATCTTCCTCGGCCACGTCATCGCGGCCTTCTTCGTCACGCCCGCGGGGCTGCTCGTCTTCGTGCGGCTCGGGCCGTCGGCCCACCCCGAGGCCTTCGGCTGGGTGGTCGCGATCTCGGCGCTGCTCTACCTCGACATGGCGTTCTTCCGCGAGCAGATCTGCGTCTTCATCTGCCCGTACGGTCGGCTCCAGTCGGTGCTGCTCGACCCCCAGTCGCTCATCATCGGCTACGACGAGAAGCGCGGAGAGCCCCGCGGCAAGGCCGCCGACGCGAGCGCCGGCGCGTGCGTCGACTGCGGGCGCTGCGTGGTCGTGTGCCCCACCGGCATCGACATCCGCGACGGCCTGCAGCTCGACTGCATCGCCTGCACGCAGTGCATCGACGCCTGCGACGACATCATGGACAGGCTCGGTCGCCCGCGTGGCCTCATCCGCCTCGACTCCGAGGACGGCCTCGACGGCGGCAAGACGCGCCTCTTGCGGCCGCGCACCGTCGCCTACTCGCTGCTCTTCTGCGCGGCGCTCGGCGCCACCATCTTCACGGTGGGGCGCAACGCCACGTTCGAGGCCAACCTGCTGCGCCAGACCAACCTGCCCTTCGTCGTCGAGGGCGGCGTCGTGCGCAACGCCTTCCGCGTGCACCTGGTCAACAAGCGCTCGGTGCCGGTGGGCTACACCCTGAAGGCGGTCGTGCCCGATGGCGTGACGGTCGTGATGCCGATGCCGACGGTGCGCCTCGACGCCCTCACGGGCGCCGACCTGCCGATGTTCGTGATGGCCGACGCCGCGACGCTCCGCGGGCAATTTCCCGTGAAGGTGCGCATCGAGGCGGAGGGGGACGCCCTCCACGGGCGCGAGGTCACGGCCCCGTTCCTGGGGCCTTCTGCCCCGGCCTCGCCGCCTCGGTAGTCCCCCCCGGAGGCGTCGCCGTCGTGCGCTCCTCGCGTTCTGGCGTTGCACTCGCGGGGGAGATGAACGAACCTGAGACGGCCGTTTCTGCCCGCACGCCCCAGCCAGCCGTCCCCAGCGGATGCCCGAACCCTCCAACCTCTCCACCCAGCCGATCGGCCAGGGCACGGTCGTCAACGACCGCTACGAGATTCGTCAGAGCCTCGGCAAGGGCGGCATGGGCGAGGTGTTCCTCGCGTACGACCGGAGCACGCACCAGCCGATCGCCGTGAAGATCGTGCGCGAAGAGGCGCGCATGCCGGGCGACGACGAGGCGCTGCGCCAGGAGCTGCTGCACGCGCGGTCGGTGAGCCACCCTTACGTGTGCCGCGTGCACGATCTCGCGCCGAGCCCCTGGGGCCCCATCCTCGTGATGGAGCACATCGAGGGGCTCACGCTGCACCAGCACATCCGGCGCAAGAAGGCGCAAGGGGGCTACACCAACGACGAGTTCCGCAAGATCGCCAGCGAGGTCTGCGCCGGCCTCGCGGCCATCCACGCGCAGGGGCTCGTGCACGGCGATCTCAAGCCGGGCAACGTCATGGTCACCGGCGACAAGGCCGTCATCCTCGACTTCGGCTTCGCCCAGGAGCGCGCGCGCCTCTCGGCGCGACGCCCCGGCGCGCCCCCCGACGGCGGCACGCCCAACTACATGGCCCCCGAGCGCCTGCGCTCGGGCGGCGCGAGCCCCGAGGACGACATCTACGCGCTCGGCCTCTCGCTCTGGGAGATGTGGACCTGCCGCGTGCCCGAGCCCGGCTACCGGCCGCGCGCGCGCCCCATGAAGCCGCAGATCATGTTCGACGTGCCGAGCGGGCTCTCGCTCGACGAGGTCAAGCAGGTCTACCGCTGCCTCGCCGAGGACCCGTCGCTGCGCCCCCACGCGCGCCACCTGCGCTTCTTCAACCCGACGACGATGACGACCAGCCCCGTGCAGGTGCCGCGCGAGCGCCTCGACCCGGGGCCGCCGCTCGGTCGCGCGGCGGCGCAGCAGTTCGCCCCCGACGCGCAGGCGCTGCTCTGCACCTTCGCGACCAACGCCCCCGACATCGTCGGCAAGCTCTACCCGCTCGACAAGCTCGGCATGCAGATCGGCCGCCGCGGCGACCAGGAGATCTCGATCCCCGAGGCCACCGTGTCGGGCGCGCACGCGACGCTCCGGTGGCAGTCGGGCACCTGGACGATCGACGACCAGGGCAGCACCAACGGCACCTACGCGGAGTACAGCTACGACCGCAAGGCGCAGGTCTCGCTCATGCACGGCGGCGAGGTGCAGACGGGCGAGGCGCGCTTCAAGCTCGTCAGCTTCGCCGAGGGCTCGCCGCAGCACGCGCGCGCGCGGCAGTTCCTCGCCAAGCGCGACGGTCTGACCGGGCTGCTCTCGCGCGACTGGCTGCTGCGCAGCCTCGACGACGAGTGCTCGTTCGCCGACTGGGCCGAGGCCACCGTGACCGTCGCGCGCTACGAGCTTCGCGGGCCGAGCCGCCTCGTGTCCGACCGCCCCACCATCCTCGAGATGCTCGCGCTGCGCCGCGCCGCGCAGCGCGTGGTCGAGCTCACCGAGATGCTGCTGCTGTCGCTGACGCCCGCGGTCGCGGGGCGCACCGGGCCGCTCAAGTTCGCCGTCGCCATGGTCGGCCCCTCGCTCGACGAGGCGCGGCAGGTGGTCGAGCAGGTCGCCGCGCAGGTCGCCGGGCTCTTGCCCGACTCGATCGAGCTCGGCGCGACGATCGTGAAGAACGAGCCCGGGCGTCCCGGTCGTCAGCTCGTCGAGTAGCGTCGCCCGGCGCGCAGCACCCATCACCCGTCCGAGATGTCCAAGCCCCGCTGGCCGCTGTCGTCGCATTCTGCGCCGGCGGACCCCGACCCCGCTCGACACCTCGGCAAAGCAACTGGAGTCCGCCCCGTGCGCGTGCAGATGAGCCTGGTCCTGGTCGCGCTGCTCGTGCTCGTCGCCGTGCCGCTCTACCTCTGGCGCCGCCCGCACCCGGCGGGGTCGGCGAGCGAGACGCCCGCGCTCGACGCGGGCGTGCTGATCGGCGACTCGCTCGCGGCCGCCGCCGACGCGGGCGCTGCCCGGGCCCTGGTGGGCACCGACGCGGCCCCCGTCGCCGCTCCGCTCGACGCCGATGCGGGCGCCCCCGGCAAGCGCGTCACGCTCGCCGAGGCGCGCACGGTCAAGTGCGTCGGGGGCAAGGGCGTCGGGCGCGTGGCGCCCGAGCGCTGCGACCACCTCGCGTGGTTCGAGGACGCCCTCGCGCGCACCATCCGCGACAACGTCGCGTGCGCGCCGCAGCTCCCGACCGGTGGCACGGTCAGCTTCGTGCTCGCGGTCGATTTCCCGCACAAGAAGACGCACCTCTTCGCCGGCAAGAGCGGCTCGGTCAAGCGCAAGCAGGGCGTCGAGCTCGTGCGGTGCATCGCGCACGCGCTGCCGCAGCCCGACTGGGCGAGCGTGCAGCACCAATACCTCCGCTACGACCTCGGCATCCTGGCGACGTACCCGCCGCCGGCGGTACCCTGACGGCCCATGGCCGGTCCCAAGCGTCCGAAGCCCGAGGGAGCGACGCCGCACCGCGGGCAGGTGCGGCGCGTGCTCGACCGCGCGGTGCACTCCGTCGTCAACGGCCTGATGTACGCGCGCGACGGCTCGGCGCGCCCGTCGATGGGCTCGGTCCCGAAGGAGCTCGTCTTCCAGCGCGGCAAGCTCTCGCTGTTCCGCGTGCGCCCCATCGCCGACGAGCAGTACGACCTCGGCCACGAGACGCACACGTTCGCGCGCGCGCGCCACGCGGTGCCCGTGCTCGTCATCCCGCCGCTCATGGTGCGGACGTACGTCTACGATCTTCGCCCCGAGCACTCCATGCTGCGCACGCTGCGCAACGCCGGGTTCGACACCTTCTTCGTGGACTTCGGCGTGCCCGATCGCGCCGACGAGGGGGTGCGCCTCGACGACTACGTCGTCGACTGGGTGCCCGCCTGCGTCGACGCGGCGCTCGCTGCGTCCGGAGCGCGCGAGCTGTCGCTCGTCGGCTACTGCATGGGGGGCATCTTCGCGCTGTTGCACGTCGGCACCTGGCGCGACCAGCGGGTGCGCAGCCTCGTGACCATCGGCGCGCCGGTCAACTTCGACAAGATGGGCGTCATCACCGTCGCGGCGCGCCTCGGCGTGCCGCTCGTCGACGCGGTGCTCGACCGGCTGGGCAACGTGCCGGGCGCCGCCAGCTCGCTCGGCTTCAAGATCATGAGCGGCACGCGCACGCTCACCAAGTACGGCGATCTCCTCTTCAACCTCTACGACGAGGAGTACGTGCGCGGCTTCGACACCATCAACACGTGGGTCAACGACCTCATCCCGTACCCGCGCGAGGCCTTCAAGCAGATGGTGAAGGAGGTCGTGTACGGCAACAAGATGCTCGCCAACGAGCTCGTGTTCCACGACGAGCGCGAGGGCATCGATCGGCCGTGCGACCTGAAGGCCATCGCGTGCCCGCTGCTCGCGTTCGCGGGCAAGAGCGACAACGTCGCGACGCCGGGCTCCACGCGCGAGATCCTCGAGCTGGTCGGCTCGACGGACAAGACGCTGCTGCCGGTGCCGGGGGGGCACGTCGGCGTGGTCGGCGGCTCGTCCGCGCCCAAGGCCGTCTGGGGCCCGATGGTCGAGTGGCTCGCGGCGCGCTCGGACTAGCGAGCGCCCCTCAATCGCGGCGCTCGTCGCCCGCGCAGCCTGCCGCTGCCGCGTCGCGCGCGATGGCCTCGCGCAGGCCCTCGGGCGCAGCCGTGCGCGCGAGGGCGAGCTGGCGCTCCGCAGCGCGGGCGGCGGCGCGCGCGTCGTCGCTCGCCTTGCCCCAGCGCTGGCGGGCCTCGTCGTCGCAGGGCTCGCCGCCGAAGGCGCAGGTGAGCAGCGCGCGCTCGGCGGTCGCAGCCTGCTTGGCGGCAGCGGCGCAGGCGCGCGC
>CAITLX010000466.1 GCA_903893335.1 uncultured delta proteobacterium
CGCGCCTCGCGATCGCTGGGCTCGCGCCGCGCGGCGACGCCTTCGCCCTCGTCGACGCCGCGGCGCTCGGCCTCGCGGGGCCCGGGCCCGCCGCGCTCGCGGTCGTCGAGCGGCTCGGCGCCGTGCACCCCACGGGCATCGAGACGGCAGGCGATCTGGTCTGCTTCGGCGACGACGCCGACGGCGGGCGCGGTCGGGTGCGCTGCGCGAAGCTCGTCGAGCCGTAGCGCCCGCTCAGCGGGCGAGCCCCATCGCGCGGCGCACGACGCCCGCGACGCTGGTGAGCACGGTGGCCGGCATGCGCCGCAGGAACCGCTCGAGATCGATCGGCTGATCGACCGCCGGAAGCAGGCGCGCGAACACCTCGGCGAAGAGGGCGTACTTGCGCCCGAGGTCGTCGAGCCTGCGGCGCAGCGCGTCAGCCTCGTCGCCGGGGGCCTCGCCGAGCAGCGAGCGCGCGCGATCGACGAGCGCGCGTTTGTCGGCCACCACGCGCCGGAGCCTCGAGAGGTACGCGCCGACGATGACGTCGGGGTACGCGCCGCGCAGCGCCCACGCGTCGTGGCGCGCGCCGGCCTCGCGCCGCCGCTCGACGATGCCTGCGGCCTCGAGCGCGCGCAGGTTGCCGAACACGTTGCTCTTGCTGCGCCCCAGCTCGCCCACCAGCGCGTCCATCGAGCGGGGTCCCTCGGCGAGATAGAGCGCGGCGACGACCTGCCCGCCGAGGCGCGTGATGCCAGGAAAGCTCGCGGCGATCTCGGCGCCCACACCCTCGAGCAACGCGTGGCGCGCGGCCGCGACCGGGTCCGCCGGAGCAAGGGGAGCGCGGGGGGCTCGGGGCATCTCGGAGGGCCAGCGTACTCGACCGAGCGCCCCGTTGCGCCTCGCAATGGTGCGCCGCGCGATCGCGATCGCCCAGCCTCCTCACCCGCGCCGCTCGCGCCGCCGCCGCGTCGCGCGCTCAGAGCGCTCGCGCGCAGCGCAGGCCGGTCTGCATCGAGCGCGACGAGGCCTCCTGCCGCTCGCGCTTCGTGTTCGTCGTCTGCGCGGGGTAGTCGTAGTAGCTGCCGCCGCGCACGACGTGGGCCGCCGAGCCCGAGAGGAACACGCAGCTCTGGCAGCTCGAGACGCCGATGGGGTCGGCCCAGCCGTCGACGACCCACTGGCCGATGTTCCCCACCAGGTCGGCCTGGCCGAAGCGACCGTCCCCCTTGGGCGACTTCGAGCCGACGGGCGTCGGCCGCTCGCCGTTGCCCGTGCTCCATGCGTTGACGTAGCTGCCGTCGACCGTCGTCGCGTCCGGGGGGACCGACCAGGGGTAGAAGCGCTGCTCGTCGCCGCCGACCTGCGCGTCGTTGATCTCGGCCTCGCTCGCGAGGAACGCGTTGTCCCACGCGCAGAACGCGAGCGCCTCGTACCAGGTGACGCAGTTGATGGGCAGCGCCTCGGCCGCGCCCGCCACGTCGGTGTAGGTCGACTGGCAGCCGTGCAGCGAGGTCACGAGCGCCGCGGTGTCGGCCTCGAGCTCGGCGGCGTACTGCGGGTCCCAGCCCGAGCTCGGCAGCCCCGGGTGCGCGCCGGCAGCAGCGGGAGGGGGGGCCGCCTGCGTGCCGCCGCCCGCGGCGAGGAAGGCGCGGAACCGCGCGACGTCGACCGGGAAGCGGTCGAGCCGGAAGGCGGCCATGGTCGCGGGGAACGCAGCGTCGTTGTCGCGCGAGAAGCTCCCCGCGGGCACGATCGGGCTCGCGCAGCAGTCGTCGCCTCCGGTGCCGCACTGGTGCGCCGTCGCGGCGCCGCTGCCCTGGCAGCTCGGCGGCGTCGCCTGCGCCCCGCACACGTTCGGCGTCCCGCCGCCGCCGCACACGTCGGTCCCCTTGCACGCGCCGCAGGCGAGCAGCGCGCCGCAGCCGTCGCCGAGCGGGCCGCAGTTCTTCCCGCGCGCCGAGCACGAGAGCGGCGTGCAGCTGCCGGTGATGCAGGTGTTCGGGCCCGCCGCGCCGCTGCACACCTCGCCCGTGCCGCACCCGCCGCAGTCGATGGTCGCGCCGCATCCGTCGGCCACCTTGCCGCACGTGTGGCCCCCCGCCGTGCACGCGGCTTGCCCGCAGGGCAGCGCGCCCCCGTCGCCGCCGCCTGCGCGGCAGCGGTGGCTCGCGTCGCACCCGTAGCCCGACGCGCAGTCGACGTCGGCGAGGCACTCGAACGCGCACTGGCCCGCGCGGCAGACGAGCGGCGCGGTGCACTCGGAGTTGTACGCGCTGGGGCTCCCGCTGACCTCGACGCCGGCGTCGACCGCCGGCAGCCCGCCGTCGACGAGCTCGGTCACGTCGGCGCCCGAGGCCGAGAAGCAGCGCTGGCCGTCGAGGCAATCGCGATCGACCTTGCACTGGTCGCGGCACTGCCCGTCGACGCCGCACACCTGGCCCGCGGCGCAGTCGCTGTTGAAGCTGCAC
>CAITLX010000467.1 GCA_903893335.1 uncultured delta proteobacterium
ACCGGCGCCGAGCGCAAGCAGCTCTACTTTCACTGGCACGAGATCTACCACTACTACCTGGGCGCCAAGTACGACCGCGAACTCGGCTACGAGTGGCTCTACAAGTGCACCGCGATCGCACAGGTCGAGCTCGGCCAGGGCAACGAGGTGCGCGCGCGCAAGCTGCGCGAGCTCGTGCACGACCAGCTCGAGCCGACCGCGCCGACGCTCGAGCACCCCGAGCTCTGCAAGCAGCGCTTCGCCGACGACCGCTGGGCCGCGTTCAAGGCCGACGTGAAGTTCTTCCGGAGCACGTCGAGCCTCCAGTACTGGAACGACATGCAGAAGGACCACGGGTACAACCCGCCACCGGTCTGGACGCTCACCGGGCACCTGCTGGCGTCGATCGCGCCCGCCAGCGACACGACGCTGCTCGCGCTGTCGATGCTCGACCCGCTGCTGTTCGTGGCGACGTTCGCCGTCATCGGCTGGGGCTTCGGCTGGCGGGTCTTCGCCGTCGCGCTCGGCTTCTGGGGCTGCCAGGTGCCAGCCGAGTACTTCTGGACGGGGGGCGCGTTCCTGCGCCAGGACTGGCTCTTCTTCATCGTCGCGTCGGCGTGCCTGCTGCGCAAACGCTGGTTCGCGCTCGCGGGCGCCGCGCTCGCGTGGGCCACGCTGCTGCGGGTGTTCCCGGGCATCGTGCTCATCGGCTGGCTGGTCGTGGCCCTCGCCTATTTCGCTCGCCACAAGCGGTGGAAGCGCGAGCACTTGCGCGTGGCGATGGGGGGCATCGTCGCGACGGCGCTGCTCGTGCCCGTCAGCGCGGCGGTCGCCGGCCCGCAGGCGTACATCGACTTCAAGCACCACATCGACACCCACATGGCCACGCCCCTGACCAACAACATGGGGCTGCGCACCCTCGTGTCGCACGGGCCTGCCGGGCGCATGAAGTTCACGCGCGACGAGAAGCAGCTCGACCCCTTCGGCGACTGGAAGCGCATGCGACGCGAGCGCTTCGAGGGGCTCAAGCCGCTCTACCTGGCGACGCTCGGCGCGCTCGGCCTGGCGTACGTGTGGGTCGTGCGCCGCGTCCGGAGCCTCTGGATCGCGCAGGCGCTCGCGGTCGTGTTCGTAGCGGCCACGGTCGAGATGACCTGTTACTATTACTCCATCTTCCTGCTCGCGATCCTGCTCAGCCGCGTGCGCAAGGGCTTCGAGCAGGGCGCGCTCTTCGTCGCGGGCATGAGCCAGCTGCTCGTGCAGAACCGCCTGCTCTCGTACTACTACGACGACCGCTACACGGTGCAGTCGCTGCTGTTTCTCGGCTGGGCGGTCGTCATGCTGTGCGCCTTCGCGACCGGCCGCCGAAAGCCCAAGTTCGCGCCCGCCGCACCCGCCGCCGACGCGCCCGCGATCGGCGCTTCGTGATATCCTGCACGCCGCTTTCCTTCCAGGCTCCCTCTCCGCCAGACGAGGTCACTCCCATGTCCCGAAGGCTCCTTAAGCTCGGCGCGCTCAGCGTGCTCGCCGCCCTCCCCTCGCTCGCGAGCTGCTCGTCGAGCGACGCAGTCGTCTCCGCCACCACCCCCGACAAGTGCGGCGCCGACGGCGGCAGCGTCACGGCGTACGCCTCGGTGTGCGGCGGGGGCGTCTGCTCCGACGTGAGGCCGCTGAACGACGCGTTCTGCCACGGCGCCAGCGAGGCGAGCTGCGCGAGCACGCAGTCGTGCAACCTCTCCGCGCAGCGCGGCTGGGACACCTGCTGCGTCATGGTGCACGAGCCGACGCCGCAGGCGGGCTACACCTGCCCGCCGCCGGCGAGCGACCCGACCAAGACGTCGTGCCTGGCGCGCACCAACGACACCATCGAGTACGCCGGCAGCGGCGCGACCGACCTCTCCTGCTTCGACGAGGCGCACTGGCCGAAGCTCAACGCGTCCAAGACGGTGACGATGAAGGGCGTCGCGAAGATCTTCGCGAACGGCTGCGAGTCGACCGGCGTGACCATCGAGGTCTGGACGGTCAAGCGCGGCGGCGCCGACGACGGCAAGCTCGGCACGCTCGTGGGCTCGCCCGTCACCACCGCGATCGACAACACGGACCCGACCACGTACCTCGAGGAGACGGCGGACGCCTGCGCCGACCCGCGCAAGGTCTTCAAGTTCGAGTACCCGGGCGTCCCGACCGACGTCGAGCTGCTCATCAAGACGTACGACAAGAGCACGCCGCCGAGCTGGGCCACGATGTACGACTACAACCAGTTCGTCTCGACGGGCGACCCGGAGTACGACGAGGCCGGCGGGGTGTGGAACCACAACGTGCGCGCCGTCGCGAGCTCGGACTACCAGCTCATCCCCAACGTCGCGGGCAACGGGCCGATCAAGGCGGGCAACGCCGTCATCGCCGGCGAGATCCACGACTGCGGCAACGTCCGCGTGTCGAACGCCACCGTCGACGTGAACATCGCGCGCAACACGCTCGCGTACTTCACGGAGAACGAGAGCAAGCCCCTGCCGGACAACAGCCGCTCGGGCATCGGCAGCACGAGCAAGCTCGGCCTGTACGCCGCGCTCGATGTGCCGGCCAAGACGGAGGCCGAGGGTGGCCTCCCCTTCACGATGGCGGCCGCCGGCCTCTACCCCGACCCGGCCAACCCGGCCAAGTCGCAGCTCGTGTCGCTCGGCTTCTTCCAGGCGCGCACGTTCTCCAACTGCGTCACGGCCGTGACCCTGCGCGGCCTGCGCGCGTTCCAGGTCCCCACGAAGTAACCGCGAGGGCCCGCGCGCGGCGCGCCTCAGCCGCGCGCGGGGCCGAGCAACCGATCGAGCGTGATCGCGGCTGCCGCGCGCACGCTCAGGTGGTTGTAGCCCGCGAGCCCGTCGATCGGCGCGAGCAGCACGTCGGCGTCGTCGACGACCGACGACGCGAGCCCCCAGCCGGTGCCGAGCACGATGACCACCGGGCGCGCCCGCTCGGCGATGCGCGCGCGCGCGCCGTCGAAGCCGATGACGTCGCGCCCGAGCGCACGGGCGGCGGTCGCCCAGTACTCGACCCCGCCGCGCCCGCCGTACGACTGCGTGACGTCGTCGAGCGCGGGCACGACGCGAAGGAGGCAG
>CAITLX010000468.1 GCA_903893335.1 uncultured delta proteobacterium
CCGCGCTCGCCTGCTGGGCGCTCGCGACGCTGCGCTGCCGACGCTGAGGCCCGCGGCGCGCTAGCATGGCGCGCGTGACCGCCGGCGCCTCCGACAGCTTCGCGCGACCGAGCGCCTCGGCCATCGATCGCGCGCGCCTGCTGCTCGAGCGCGCGCTCGGCCCGTCGAAGGTCGCCACCTCGCGCGACGTGTGCGAGCGCTACGCAGCCGACGACTCCGACGCCCCCGGCGTCGCGCCCGACGCGGTGGTGTTCGCGCGGTCGGCCGACGACGTCGCCGAGGCGCTCGAGATCGCGAGCGCCACCGGCGTGCCCGTGACCCCGCGCGCCGCCGGCACCGGGCGCACCGGGGGCGCGGTGCCCGTCGCCGGCGGCATCGTGCTCGTGACGCTCGGCATGAGCGACATCAAGGAGATCGACCGCGACGAGCAGCTCGCCGTCGTGGGCCCCGGCGTCGTCACCGGCGCGCTGCACGAGGCGGTCGAGCGCGAGGGGCTCTTCTACCCGCCCGATCCCAACTCGCTCGCGACCTGCGCCATCGGCGGCAACCTCGCCGAGAACGCGGGCGGCCCGCGGGCCTTCAAGTACGGCGTCACGCGCGACCACGTGCTCGGCGTCGAGGTCGTCACGATGGGCGGCGCGCGCCTCTCGTGCGGGCGACGCACCGTCAAGGGCGTCACGGGCTACGACGTGACCGCGCTGCTGGTCGGCAGCGAGGGCACGCTCGGCGTCTTCACCGAGGCGACGCTGCGGCTGCGCCCCAAGCCCGCCGCGGTGACGACGCTGCTCGCGCTGTTCGACGGCGCGCGCGCCGCGGTGTGCGCCGTGTCGGCGATCGTCGCGGCCGGGCTCGTGCCGCGCTGCCTCGAGCTGCTCGACGCCGGCACGCTCGACGCGGTGCGCGCCCGCGGCGTCTCCATCGACCCGCGCGCGTCGGCCATGCTGCTCGTCGAGGTCGACGGCGATCCGCGCGCGTGCGAGCTCGAGGCAGAGCGCGTCGGCGAGGCCTGCGTCGCGGCGTCCGCGCTCGACGTCGTGGTCGCGCAGAGCGCCGCGCAGCGCGACCGGCTCTGGGCGGCGCGTCGCGAGCTCTCGCCGGCGGTGCGCGCGCTCGCGCGCCACAAGATCTCCGAGGACGTCGTCGTGCCGCGCCAGCGCCTCGCCGATCTGCTCGACGCCGTCGCGCGCACCTCGGAGCGCGAGGGGGTGCGCTCGGTCACCTACGGCCACGCGGGCGACGGCAACCTCCACGTCAATTTCCTGTGGAACGACGCGTCCGAGCGGCCCGCCGTCGAGCGCGCGACCGCGCAGCTGTTCCGCGACGTGGTGGCGATGCGCGGCACGCTCTCGGGCGAGCACGGCATCGGCATCCTCAAGGCCCCCTACCTCGGGCTCGAGCAGTCGCCGGCGCTCATCGCGCTGCAGCGCGATCTGAAGCGCGTGTTCGATCCGGCGGGGCTGCTCAACCCCGGCAAGATCTTCCCGCAGGCGGGGCACCGCGCGTGCTGAGCGCCTCGTGAGGGTCATCGGCATCGACCCGGGCACGCGCCACCTCGGCTGGGGGCTCGTGCAGCGCGAGGGCACGCGCCTCGTGCACATCGCGCACGGCGTGGTCGACACCGACACGACCGCGCCGCTCGCCGAGCGCCTCTGCCAGATCGAGCGCGAGCTGGTGGACGCGATCGCCGCGCACCGCCCCGACGCAGGCGCCGTCGAGGCCATCTTCTTCTCGAAGGATCCGCAGGCCGCCGCGAAGCTCGGCCACGCGCGCGGCGTGGCGCTGCTGGTGCTCGCGCGCGCGGGGCTGACGGTCGGCGAGTACCCGCCGACGCTGGTGAAGCAGGCCGTCGTCGGCACCGGTCGCGCCGACAAGCACCAGGTCGCCATGATCGTGAAGACGATGCTCCGCCTGCCCGAGCTCGCGCGCACCGACGCCTCCGACGCGCTCGCGGTCGCCATCTGCCACCTCAACGTCGCCGGCTTCCGCGCGCGCCTGGGGGCCGCGCGTTGATCTGGCACGCCGGTGGCGTTAGACGATGGGAATGATGCGTTCTCCCGTCGTCGCCGCCGCAGCCCTCGCCGTCGTCACGCTCGCGTCCGCCGCCGGAGCGCAGAGCGCGCCTCCGCCCCCCGCGCCGCCCCCCGGCTACGCACCTGCGCCGCAGGCTGCGCCGCCCCCCGGGGCGCCTCCGGGCTACGCGCCTGCGCCCCCTCCTCCCGGCTACCCCGCCCCCGCGTACGGCGCTCCCCCCGGCTACGCGCCCCCCGCTGGCTACTACGCCCCGCCGGGCGCCTACGCGCCGCCGCCCGGCTACGAGCCTCCCCCTCCGGTCGCCTCGCCGCGCACGCACCACGGGCTCTACTTCCGCGTCGGCCTCGGCGGCGGCGGGGGCGCGTGGAGCGGCACGGTCGACACGCCCGCGGGCCCGATCGACGAGAAGGGCTCGGGCAACGGCGCGTCGTTCCACATCGCGCTCGCCGGCAACCTCACCGACGGCCTGGCGCTCGGCGGCGCCTACTTCTTCCAGCAGATGAACAAGCCCAAGCTCGAGGTCGCGGGCACATCGTACGACGCGAACAACAACGCCAACCTCGGCCTGGTCGGGCTCTTCGCCGACTGGTTCCCCGACGCGAAGGGGGGCTTCCACGTCGGCGGGCTCATCGGCCCCGCGGTGATGACCGTGTCGAACCCCTCCAACGGCTCGACCGAGACGAGCGCGCGCGGCATGGGCGCGGGGGTGATGACGGGCTACGACTTCTGGGTGAGCCCCACCTGGTCGCTCGGCGTGCTCGCGCACTTCTTCGGCGGCAGCGTGTCGAGCGGCAGCGAGCCGATGAAGGAGACCGACAAGATCAGCGCCTTCGCGATCTCGTTCACCGCGCTCGACTACTGACCTCGCTTCACCCGAGGCCGAGCACGCGCTCGAGCCGCTCGAGCCCGTCGCGCACGACGTCGGCAGGCGCGGTGAAGCTCACGCGCACCGCGCCCGGCGCCCCGAAGAACTCGCCCGGCGCGACGATGACGCGCTCGGCGGCGATGCCGGCCTCGAGGGTCGCGCGGCTCCACGCCCGCGCGGGGTCGCGCGCCGAGATCACGCCGAACGACACGCCCGGCGCCGGCTGCGACCACGCGAGCGCGCCCGCGTGGCGACGCAGGAAGGCCTCGACGTGCTCGAGGCTCCCGGCCTGGCGCCGCTCGACCTCGCGCGCGAGCGCCTCGACCGCGCCGAGCGCCCACGCGCCGTGCGCCGCGTGCGCCGGAGGAAGCTCGCCTGCGACGTGCGCGTTCACGTCGCCCGCGTGTGCGGCGATCGCCTCGGGCAGGATCGCCCAGCCCGCGCGCGCCCAGCCGAGCCCGAAGCACTTGGTCAGGCTCGACACCGCCCACACGTTGGGCCCGTGCCGACGCGCCGTGCGACCCGGCGTCACGCGCTCGCGGTAGACCTCGTCGACGAGCAGCGCGACGCCGCGCGCGTCGAGCGCGCGCGCGAGCGCGGCCAGCACCTCGTCGCCCAGGCACACGCCGCTCGGGTTGTGCGGGTCGGCG
>CAITLX010000469.1 GCA_903893335.1 uncultured delta proteobacterium
GACTTCGGCGTGTAGCCGGTCGCGGTGACGCTGAGGTCGTACGAGCCCATCGCGATGGACGCGAACGAGAAGTCGCCGCTGGCGTCGCTGGTCGCCGTCGCGCCACCCGGCGTTGCGGTGATCGTCGCGCCTGCGATCGGCGCGGTGCCGTCGGTGACCTTGCCGGCGATGGTGCCCGTCGCGCTCGGGGCCACGCCAGCCTCGCCCGCGGGGCCTGCTTCGCCGGGGGGGCCCGCTTCGCCCACGGGGCCCGCTTCGCCGGGGACGCCCGCCTCGCCGCTGGGGCCGGTGGGGCCCTCGATGCCCTGCGCGCCCTGCGCGCCGTCGGAGCCTGTGCAACCCGCGGCGACGAGGAGAGAGACGAGCGCAGCGCTCAGGCGGAGACGATTCGAAGTGAGCATGGGTTTCCTCCCGCCGGCCGGCGTCGACATGGGTTTCGTCCGCGAGCCTCGGCGCGATCGCCCGCGGGATGGAGCAAGGGACGTGCCGCCTCGCGTCGGGCACCGACGCCCACGGTGACGTCAACCGCACGAACGACCGGGTGGTCCGCGGCGGAGGCGCAAGGATTGCGCCGAAGATGCACTCGTTTCGTGCGGCTCAGGTCAGAGCTCGATGTGGTCGCGCCGGCTCAGGTCAGAGTTCGACGTGGGCGGGGCGGCTCGGGTCAGAGTTCGACGCGACCGTTGACGTGCAGCGCGGGGTCGATGACCTGGCGGTTGGCGTCGACGTTGCTGTGGCACTTGGAGCACTGATCGTCGGCCGGGTGGGGCGCGGGGGGCGGCAGGCCGTGGCAGCCGTTGCACTGCGTCTGCGTCCCGTCGACCTGCGTCCACACCGGTGAGGTGTGCTGACCGCCCGAGGGCGCGCCGCCTGGCAGCTTCGCGCCGTGGCAGTAGACGTTGGCGCAGGCCTGGCCGTCGAACGTGGGGGTCGAGCCCCACGCCGTGGCCACGCCGGAGAAGTGCGGCTGCACCGGGCCGGCGAAGTCGAAGTGGCCGGGCTGATCGACCTTGGCCGGGACGACGTGGCACTCGTCGCACTTCACGGCGCGCGCGATCGTCGTCGTCAGGTGCTTCTGGTGCGCACCCACGCTTGCCGACGTCGTCGCAGTGCCGCCGTCGATGTCGCCCGGGGGCGCGTCGTTGGTGGCGCTGCCGTGGCAGGCGTTGCACTGGGTCGGCAGCGCGAGGTCGATGACGCCGTTCACGTGCAGGGTGCGGTCGATGACGGTCTTGTTGTCGGGGCCCACGACCTGCGAGTGGCAGATGGAGCAGCGCGCCATCGGCGGGTGCGGCGCAGCCGGCGGGTAGCCGTGGCAGGCGTTGCACTCGAGCGTGGCCGAGGGCTGGTTCCACGCGGGCGACAGCCCCTTGGCCGGATCGACCGGGCCGTGGCACCAGCTCCCCGAGCACTTGAGCGTGCCCGGGTCGAAGCTCGGCGTCGCGTGCTCGGTGGTGGCGACGCCCGAGAAGGTGAGCTCGGCGCCGGTCGTCGGGTCGATGTGGCCGGGCGCGTCGACCGTCTTCGGGACCTGGTGGCACTCCTCGCACGCGACCGGCCGGCTGAAGTGGCCGCCGTCGAGGTGCGTGTCGTGCGCGCCGACGCCCGGGCTCGCGGGGTCGGTGCCGCCGTCGAGATCGCGCGGGGGGGCGTTCGACTTCTCGCTGCCGTGGCAGCCGTGGCAGGTCATCGCCACGACGTCGGCGGTGCCGTTGAGGTGGCGCTCGGGGGCCTTGAAGTGCCGCTCGGCGTCGATGACGTCGCCGTGGCAGCGGAAGCAGTCCTGCGACTGCGGGTGCGGGGCGCTCGGCGGCAGCCCGTGGCACGTGCCGCACGCCTGCTCCGAGGTGCGCGCGGCCGTCCACACGGGGGTCGCGTCGCGGTGGCAGTAGGTGCCCGTGCAGGTGAGCGCCGTCGCGTCGAACGCGGGGGTGTGCGCCGCGTGGCGCGCGAGCGGGCCGAACGTGATGCGCGCGGGGGGCGGGGCGTCCATGTGCCCGGGCTCCTCGACGTAGCTCGGCACCTTGTGGCACTCGCCGCACGCGACGGGGCCGTGCGTCGGCGACGCCGTGAGGTGGAGTTGATGCGCGCCGACGCCGGGGTAGGACGGATCGGTGTTGCCCGCGAGGTCGATGGGGGGCGCAGCGCGCAGCGTCTCGCGCTGCTCGTCGGAGAGCCCCGGCGCATCGACGACGCGGCTGGCGGAGCCGTGGCAACGCGTGCACGCGCCGACCGGCTGTGGCTGGGCGTCGTCGCGGCGATCGAGGCAGCCCGCCGTGGAGAGCGCGGCGAGCCACGCGAGCGCCGCGAAGCCGAGCGCGCGAGCGGAGAGGCGCTCGGCCGCGGCGAAGCGGCCCGCGCGAGCGGAGGAGGAGTCAGCTGCCATGGCAGTACCTGCACATCGAGGCGCCCGTCGAGCGCGAGCTCGACCACCCGTGCGGATGCGGGTTTCCGCCCGAGCCGCCGACCTTGTGGCACACGATGCAGTTGGTGGCAGGGCCTGCGTCGTGGCACGCGGCGCACGCGACGAGGTTGCGCTTGGCCTCGCGGCCGTGGAAGTCGCGCGAGCCGGCGTTGGGGCCGACCCAGCCCGGCGGGTGCGGGTTGGCCGAGCCGACGGCGCCGCCGCTCACTCCGCGCTCGACGTGGCAAGCGTTGCAGGTCGACGGCTGGTGGCACCGCAGGCAGGTCGCGGGCTGCGAGCGCGCTTCCATCGGGTGGCGCGTGATGAAGTCGCCGCGGTGCACGAGCGAGGCCTCGACGGCGTCGGGGCGGCGCTGCTCGGCGGTGAGGGGTTGCTTCTGGTCGTGGCAGCCCTCGCAGTCCGACTGCTTGTGGCACTGGTTGCACACGAGCTGCGAGCGCGTCGCCGACGGGCCGTGGTGGCGGATCCAGGTCGCGTCGTGCCGCATGAAGCTGCGGGGCTTGAGCGTCGCGAGGTCGGAGCCCGTGTGGCACGGCGTGCAGGTGCCCGCGTCGAAGTCGCGCTGGTGGCACGAGAGGCAGGTCGACATCGGCGGGAACGTCGCCTCCTGGCCCGTCGCGTCGGCGACGCCCGCGTGGCACTTCACGCACTGGCCGCGGATGCCCGGCTGGCCGAGGTGGCGCTCGTGCGGGAAGAAGATGCCCTCGCGCTTCGGCGGCGCGGCCTGCGCGAACTTCGTGCTCGCGTCCTTCTCGTGGCACTTCGTGCAGGCCTTGACCGTGGGGTACGGGTCGTTGCCGGCCTGGCGCACGCCCTCGTGGCAGGTGGCGCAGGTGAGGCACGCGGGCGTGCCGGGCGCGCCGCACGCGATCTTCTCGAGGTGCGTGACGTGCGGGAAGACGGGAGCGGGCGGGCGCTCGCACGCGCCGACGAGCGCGGCGACGGCGAGGGCCGCGATGATGAGCGAAACCGACGCGCGCGGGGTCATCGGCGCCTTCCTTCTTGCGAGCCGTCGAGCTGGACGACGACGCGCAGCAGCGCCTGCACGTCGAGCGCGGCGTAGGGCGAGCGCGTGGCCGAGGCTCCGCAGAGCACGCGCACCGGTGGGCTCGCGTGCCACTCGACGTTGGCGGCCTCGACCGTCGAGGTCGAGATGCCACGGACGGCCTGGTCGTACTGGTAGGTGTACTGCTCGGCGACGAGCACGACGGGCGCGGTGAGCCGCAGCCGCGCCGATGCGCGCGTCGAGTGGTAGCCGTTGCCGGCGTCGAGCACGCGCGTGTACGCGAGCTGAAGCAGCAGGCGGTCGCCGGCGAGCGGCGCATAGCGCAGCTTCGCGCCCGTGCGCGTGCCGAGCCCCTCGTTCTCGAACATCTCGACGTAGCCGAGCGCCGCGACGGTGAGCTTCGGGGTGGCGCGCAGCTCGAGCTCGCCGCCGGCCTCGTCGAAGCGGTTGGCCGCGAACACGCCGAGCACCGACTGGCGCGACAGGAAGAGCGCCGGGTCGGTGCGCAGGTACTCGGCGGTGAGCGAGAGGGTCGAGGTCGGGTAGAGGTCGACCCACGCGCGGCCGTCTGCGAGGCGCGAGCTGTCGAGGTCGAGCACTCCCTGGGCAGAGAGCGCGACCGAGCTGGACGGCGCGATGCGGAGATCGGCCGAGGCGTTGCGGCGGCTGAGCTCGGTGTCCTCGCGCTCCTCGTGGAACGCGACTCCGGCCTCGCCGACCGAGGGCAGCGCGTACGACGCGCGCCCGCCGGCGAGCCAGTAGCCCGAGCGGCTCGGCGAGGCGTACGCGTCGGGCGTGCGCAGCAGCGAGTCGGCGGCCGAGCCGAGGTGGTGGTAGCCGGGGCGGTCGGCCCAGCGCGGCAGCACGGTGAGGCCCGCGTAGGTGTCGATGCCGAGCCCGTACGACGAGCGCGCGCCGAGCGACACGCCGTCGAACTGGGAGTAGCGCGCGGCGCCGCCGACGAACACCTGGCGCCCGATGCGCACGTACGCGGGGCCGAAGCGCTGCCGCACGTTGGCCACCGTGATGTCGCCGTCGATGCGCTGCGCCGAACCTGCCTCGCCAGGGGTGAAGGCGCCCCAGGCCGCGAGCTCGACGTCGACGCTGTCCTTCTTCCAGGGCGCGTCGATGTCGGTCGCGCGCAGGTCGACGTACTCGTAGAAGGGGATGGCGAGGTCGTTGGAGACCGCCGCGCCGTTGGGCCCCGGCAGCAGCGCGCGCTGGAACAGGCGCACGTACGAGGTGGAGCGCGCCGTGAGCGTGAACCGGTCGGTCTCGGCCGAGGCGCCCGGCTTGGCGAGCGGCTCATCGGCCCGGGCGAGCCCGGAGCCGGCCCCGACCAGGCACACGGCGGCGAGCGCCGCGAGCGTGCGCTGCGTGCTCATCGAGTGGGGGCGTCGGTGGCTGCTCATTGGAACGGGTGGCAGGCCTGGCAGCGCTGCGCCTCGGGTTGGTGGTCGCGCTTGTTGGTGTGGCACGCGAGGCACTGCGCACGCGCCGGCGAGGCGGTCGTGTGCGGGTCGTGGCAGGCGTTGCACTTGGCGGCGTGTTCCTTCACGGCGTGCGCCCCCTTGGCCTCCATCCCGGTGTGGCACGAGGTGCACGTGGGGACGGCGAACTTGTGCGGCTGGTGGCAGTTCTTGCATTCCGCGTGCTTGGGCCCGCGGGCCTTGACGCTCTCGGCCTTGTCCTGGTGGCAGGTCGCGCAGCGCGTCCACCATGCAGGGCCCGCGCCGGGGGTCTCCTTGTGCGGCGAGTGGCAGCCGGTGCACACGTGCTTGCCGCCGAGGGCGCTCGCGCCCTCCTTCTCGTGGCACGACTGGCACGGCTTCTTGGTGCGCACGTCGTGCTGGGTGTGGCAGCCGACGCAGGTGTCGCGGTGGGGCGAGCTCGGCGGCCAGGACGCGGCGACGGTCGCCTTCGCCTCGTGGCAGCTCGCGCACTTCGTCTTCGCCGTCGCAGCCGGCGTGTGCGGCTGGTGGCACGAGCGGCACTTGTCGTGCGCGGCGTTCGGCGGCTTGAAGGCTGCCTGCACCGCGGAGTGGCACTGGAAGCAGGCCGTCTTCGCGACGCCCGGCGAGCCGTGCAGGGTGTGGCACTTCGTGCAGTCCCCCTTGTGGGGGCCGCCGGCCTGGACGGCCTGGATGACGGGGGCGTGGCACTTCGAGCACGCCGCGCCGATCTCCTTGATCTTGAAGACGTGCTTCTGGTGGCACGAGGTGCACACCTTGTGCTTCGGGGGGCTGGTGGCGCCCGCGGCGACGGCCTTGGCCTTCTCCTCGTGGCACTTCGCGCAGACGCTCTCCTTGGGGAGCGGGTTCTCGTGCGGCTGGTGGCAGCCGAAGCAGCCCTGCTTCTCGTGACCCTCGGGGCCGTCGCGCACGACCTGCGCGAGCTGCTCGGTGTGGCACTTGGCGCAGGCGGCGCGGCCACCTTCACGCGACGCGGTGTGCGGCTCGTGGCACGAGACGCAGTCCTTGTGCTTGGCGGGCGCGACCGCGACGTGGCGCTGCTTGTCGGTGTGGCACTTGGTGCAGATGGCGCCGCTCGGCGGCGGGCCGTGCACGTCGTGGCAATTCATGCACGTGCCGTGGCCCTTGGGCGTGCGCGTCGCGGCGATGGCGGCCTTGTCCTCGTGGCACGTCACGCAACCGCTGCGCTCGGCGCGCCAACTGTGCGGCAAGTGGCAGCTCGCGCAGCTCGTGTGCTGCAGCGCGGTGGACGCCGCCTTGCCCGTGGCCGCGGCGCCGCTCGGCCCCTTGGGGCCCTTCGCGCGCGTCTCGTGGCAGCGCACGCAGGAGTCGAGCGCGTGCTTGCGGGGCGCGTGCGGACGGTGGCAGCCCTCGCAGTTGCGGTGCCCTTCGGGGCCCGTCTTCGGCACGCCGCCGGCGGAGAAGATCTCGAAGCGGTGGCAGCGCACGCACACCGGCTGCCCCTCGGGGACGAGCGGCTTGTTGCCGTGCGGGTCGTGGCAGAGCTTGCACTCGAGGCCACCGTGCAGCGCGTTCGCGTCGACGACGGTCAGCGCCTTGGCGCCCTCGGTGCGCAGCGCGGCCATCTCGGCGGCGTTGCCGTGGCACTTCTCGCACGCGATCGTGGTGGGCTGCTGCGCGTACTTCTTCGACAGCGCGAAGCTGTGGCACGAGAGGCACGTCTCGGCCTCGGCGGTCGTCTTGTGCAGGCGCTTGGGCTCGTGGCACCCGGTGCACAGCGCCTCGGTCGGGCGCTCGTGGTGGATGGCCTGGCGGTGGCACGAGAGGCAGTCGACGTCCTTGGCGATGCGGTGCTGACGGTGCCCCTCGGTCTCGGCGACGAGGCGCCACACCGACATGCGCGACTCGTGGCACGACACGCAGCGCTTGCCGTCGGGCTTGCCGTGCGCCGTGGGCTTCTCGGCCTTGGCGACGGTGGCCTGCCAGAGCAGCTTCAGCCCGTCGCGCAGCGGCAGGGTGTGGCACGTCTGGCACTCGATCGCCTCGTGGCCGTTCGCGTGGAACTCGCTGCCGGCGTCACCCTTGTGGTGGCACGAGGCGGCGCAGAAGTGGTTGTCGTGCTCGACCGTGTGGTGAACCTTGAAAGAGGCCACCGCCGCCACGACGAGCGCGACGAACAGGACGAGGACGGCAACTCGGCGACGTGGGGCTCCGGGGCGCGCACCGCCTGCGGTGTCGCGAGCGGTCATGGCGTGCCCTGCCTCCGCCTGCGATCGAGCTCGAGCGACTTGAGCAGAAGCGACAGGAAGAGCAGGCCGGCGACCGTGAGCGCGACGTAGTAGCCGCGGCGCTCGGTCTTGCGGGTCGTCTCGACGTCGGAGACGAGCTTCTCGGCCTCGGCGACCGCGCGATCGATCGACGCGATCGGCGCCTCGAGGCGCATCGGGTCGAGCGTGTGCACGACGGCGCGGAGCTTGAGCTCGGCGGTCGAGAGCTGGTCGAGCGCGAAGCTCGAGCCGGGCACCACGAGGCCGGCGTCGCGGGCTCGCGCCAGCGTCGCGCGAGCCGCCGCGGAGCGATCGCGCGCGCCGCGCAGGAGGCCGGCGATGGTGTCGGCCACCTTCATCGGCTTCTCGTCGTTGGCGTGGCACTTCGTGCACATCGCGTCGGGCGTCACGCCGACGTGCAGCGAGCTCGCAGGGGCGACGTCGTGGTTGCTGTGGCACGCGACGCACTCGGCGAGGCCGCGGCGGCGGAAGCCCTTGGAGTGCGGGCTCTGCTCGAACAGGGCGAGCTCCTCCTCGTGGCAGCGGCCGCACGCGCGCGCGACCGAGGAGGCGTCGGGGGGCGTGGCCGAGTGCGCGCCGTGGCAGCTGTTGCACGTGGGCGCGTTCGGGTTGCCCTTCTTGAAGGCCAGGCCGTGGACGCTCTTCTCCCACTTCGAGAGCTGATCGGTGCGGATCTGGTAGGGCGACATGCGCTTGGCGTCGCTGTGGCAGCCGCCGCAGAGCTTGTGCACGTTCGCCCGGTTGACCGGCGACTTCGGCGACGCGGGGGGCAGCACGTCGTGCTTGCCGTGGCAGGTCGCGCAGGTCGGCGCGCGCTCGTCGCCGCCTGCGGCGAGGCGGCCGTGGAGGCTGAGCGAGTAGAGCGCGTACTGCCCGACCGGCAGGCGCGCGTTGACGTGGCGGATGAAGTCCGCGTCCGCGTGGCAACCGCCGCAGATGCCGGCGACCTCGGACTGCGCCGGGTGCGCGATGAACCCGAGCGCGCGCGCGTGGGCTCCGACGGTGGGATCGCGAGGGTCGCCCTTGTGGCAGCCGACGCAGCCGATGCGCTCGTCGCGGTGCGCGCTCGTCACGTAGTCCTTCGCCGGCCCGCGGAGCTTCGCGTCGGTGAGGGTGGCGTGGCAGGTCGCGCAGGTGTTGATCCCCTCCATCGTCGAGGGCTGCGCTCGTCGAGGAGCGCTCGCCGTCGGGGCGGGGGCCGTGGGCACGGCCGAGGCGGTCGGCGCGACTCCGAGGAGCGCCGAGACACCGAGCAGCGCGGCGAGCAGGAGTTGGCTAGGTGAGCGCATAGGCCGACAGCAGGGCGCAGGCGAGGAGGAAGATCCACGCGAGGTAGGCGGTGAGGCGGGAACCTCGCCGGTCGAGCAGCGGCAGCGCGACGACGGCCAGCCCCACGCCGCACATGGCCGCCACGAGGAAGCGCGCGCCGTCCATGCCGAGCAGATCGCGCGGGGCGACGCGGACGACGTGGTGGAACGCGAGGAAGTACCAGGGGGGGCGGGCTCCCACGACCGACGGGAGCCGCGGGTCGGCGGCGACGCCGACCGAGCGCTGCGCGAAGATCGCGAGCGTCATCACCACGACGAAGGTCGCCGTCCAGGCCGCGGCCTGGCGCACGAGGAAGTCGGGGTACACCGGCATCGTCGGCGCGTCGTCGTCGCGCGGCGTGGTCGCGGCGCGACGCTGCACGAAGAAGAGGTGCAGGAAGATGAGGGCCGTCACGGCCGCGGGCAGCGCCGCGACGTGGAAGCCGAACGCGTGCTGCAGCGTGCTCGAGGTGACCTCGTCGCCGCCGCGCAGGAAGTGGTGCAGCCAGTTGCCGACGAACGGCACGTAGCGCGCGAGCTCGCTGCCGACGCGCGCCTGGAGGTAGGCCTCCTGGCTCCAGGGGAGGATCGCGCCGGTGAACGCGAGGCCGATGCAGAGCACCAGCAGCGCCTGGCCGCTCCACCAGCTCAGCTCGCGCGGCGAGCGGAACGAGCCGCGCACGACGACCGTGAACATGTGGGCGACCAGCGAGAGCACGAGCAGATCGCTGCTCCACGCGTGCACGTTGCGGATGAGGTCTCCGTACGGGACCTCGCCGACGATGCGCTCGAGCGACGCGTGCGCCTGCGCGACGTCGGGGCGGTAGTAGAGGAGGACGAGCACGCCGCTGCCGACCTCGAGCAGGAACAGCAGCAGCGTGATGCCGCCGAGGAAGTGCGAGAAGTTGCGCCGCGCGACGCGCTGCGCCGAGAGCGTCGCGCGGATGGCGTCCCAGCCGATGCGCGCGCCGAGCCAGCTGCTGCCCTGCCCGTCGGTGCCCATCATGCCTCGCTCACGATGACGGAGCCTTCGCGGACCGAGACGACGAGCTCCTCGAGGGGGCGAGGGGGCGGTCCGGCGATGTTGACGCCCTCGACCGAGTAGACGCCCTTGTGGCAGGGGCACTCGATCTGGTTGCGCTCGGCCGAGTAGCCGACGACGCACTGCAAGTGCGTGCAGATGGCCGAGAACGCGCGGAAGTGGCCGTCCGCGGAGCGGAGGAGCAGCACGGGCTTCTCGTCGACGAGGACCGTCTTGCCCGTACCGAGCGCGAAGTCCTCGACCTTGCCGACGAGCGTCGGGCCCGACGACGGCATCGGCCGCGGCTCGACGAAGCGAGCGACCGGATACCCGATCGCGGCGGCGACCGCCGTGGCGCTCGCACCTACGGCCATGCCGAGAAAGTCGCGGCGGGGGGCGGTAGGAGCGCGGTCATCGTTCGACATCGAACCTCCAGGCGTCACGGAAGCCACCCCGCGGGTCGAGTCGGGGCGGACATGAAGAGGGGGCGGCTGCTTGCGGTCGCGCGCCATGCACATCCCGAGCCGACGCCCCTGAGGCGCCGGTGGCGAACGGATGGACGCGCATGGTTTGCGTCACGGTGCGGAAGGCCTGCGCAAGATTCGCCTGGTGCCACGTCAAGAAACGCCATCACGGCGTGACGACCTTGGCGCCCTCCAGCATGGTGGGGAACTTGTACCCGGCGCCGATGTCGCGATCGATGGCGATGACGCCCTCGAGCAGGAGCGTGTCGCCGACGGCAGGCGTCTCGACGGTCGTGACGGAGAGGTCGTTCGACCCGTTCGCGGCGTCGCCGGATCCGTCGCGCACGTGCAGGTACGTGTGGCCCAGGATGCCCGCGTTGCTCTTCACGACGGTGGCCCGCAGGCGAACCGTCTTGCCGACGAGCTCGGTGCGCTGCGCGACGATCTCGGCGACGGTCTTTCCGTTGGGGCCCGGCGCCCGGTCCACCTTCTTGACGGGGACGTCCGTCTGCGCGGCGGTTGCGTGCGGATCCGCTGAACCTGCATGGTCAGGCGCAGAACCTGCGTGAGGATCGGCGCCGCCGCCGTGCTCGCCGGTCGCGCCGTGGGGGGCCGCCGGGCCGCCGAGGGTGCCGAAGTAGATGACGGGGAACGTCTTCTTGAGCGTCGTGCTGGCGAAGTCGACCATCCTCACGGCGTTCGCGATGACGACGCGCTCGCCGACCTTCACCTTGCTGGTCGGAACGGCGGCCCAGGAGCCCTCGGAGCCCTTCTCGCCGACGCGCACGTAGGTGTAACTGGGGACGTCGAGCGTCTCGAGGACCTCGCCGCCGATCTGCTCTGCGGCTGCGGGTGCCCCGGGGTTGGCGTGGACGCCGTCGGCAGCGGCCGGAGCGGCTGCGGGAGCGGCGGGAGCCATGGGAGCAGGGGTCGATTCGCTGGCGGACGGGCCCGTGAACTTGCCCAGGCCGGCGACGATCGCGCCGCCGGCGAGCGCCGCGAGGAGAACGTGGATCATCTTCATGGGCGGACAGCCTCCGGGGCCAGCCTTTAGCAAGAGCCGCGCCCGTCTGCGCGACGATCTCGAGGGGGTGGCGGCACGCTCATTGCTTCGGTGCGCCCTCCGATGACGACCGCCTCGCGAAGCCCCCGGGCCGGGATCTCTCGCCGCCGATCCGCCTTCGCGCGGTTCGCGCCGCTGCTCGGCGTCGCCGCGTGCGGGCTCGTCACCGTCTCGTGCGGGATGGGCGACGAGCCCGACCGCCTGGTGTCGAAGGGCCCGCCCCCCGTGGCCTCGGGTGGCGTGGTGGTCTCCGCTCGCCAGCCGCTGCTCCCTACGTACCCCTGCTCGCGCTGCCACGACGGGCGCCCGCCGGATCTCCGCGAGCGCGCGCTCACCGAGTTCCACACCCACAAGGTGCTCAACCACGGGACGCAGAGCGGCTGGTGCTACCGCTGCCACACCAAGGACGACATCGACCAGCTCCACCTCCCCGACGGGAGCAAGGTCGGCTTCGACCAGGCGTACGAGCTCTGCGGCGGTTGCCACGGCGACAAGCTGCGCGACTGGAAGGCCGGCATGCACGGCCTGACGACGGGCTGGTGGCTGGGCGCGCGCGTCCGGCGCTCGTGCCCTGCGTGCCACGACCCGCACGACCCCAAGTTCCCGCTGATGACGCCCGAGCACGCGCCGGCGCGACCGCGCACGGCGCCCGCCGAGGAGCCGCACGCGGGCGGAGCGCACCATGCTGGCGAGGCGCACCCCGCTGGTGAAACCCACCACGCTGGCGAAGCGCACCCCGCCGGCGAAGAGCACCGCGCCCCCGAGGAGAGCCATGGCCACGGACACTGACCTCCACGCGGAGCCCTCCGCGCTCGAGCCCCACGAGAAGCTCGCGGAGACGAAGCTCGACGAGCACGGCTCGCGCCGCACGTTCCTCAAGATCGCCGGGGCGTCGGCTGCGGGCGTGGCGGCTGCCGCCGCGACCGGCTGCGGCAGCCCGGGAGCGCCGACCACAGAGGAGTTCTTCCGTCAGCATTACAAGAAGCTGAACGACGAGGACAAGAAGAAGATCTTCGCGCGCATCGAGGACGAGGTCCGCGCGCGCAGCGGCGTCAGCGTGCACATCAGCGACCCGCCCCCCATCGAGGGCGTCGATTTCGCCTACGCGCTCAACCTGTCGGTGTGCAATGGCAGCCGACGCTGCGTCGAGGCCTGTGCGCGCGAGAACAACCTCCCCGACGACCCGGAGCTTCGCTACATCCGCGTCATGGAGATGGAGGTCGGCTCGCTCGAGTTCGAGGAGGCCACCGCCTACTACGAGCCCGAGAAGGTCCCCGAGAAGAAGAAGTTCTACCTGCCGGTGCAGTGCCACCAGTGCGACAACCCTCCGTGCGTCAAGGCGTGCCCGGTGGGCGCGACCTGGAAGGAGCAGGACGGCATCGTCGTCGTCGACTACAGCTGGTGCATCGGTTGCCGGTTCTGCGTCGTCGCGTGCCCCTACTTCGCGCGTCGCTTCAACTGGGAAGAGCCCACCATCGCGCCCGAGCGCATCAACCCGACGCAGGGCTACCTGTCCAACCGACTCCGCCACAAGGGCGTCGTCGAGAAGTGCACCTTCTGCCTGCACCGCACCCGCGCGGGGCGAATGCCGGCGTGCCTCGAGGCCTGCCCGACGGGCGCCCGCAAGTTCGGCAATCTGAACGATCCCGAGGGCGAGATCCGCAAGATCATCGATACCAAGCGCGTCTATGTCCTCAAGGAGGACCTCGCGACGCTTCCGCGCTTCTACTACTACTTCGGTTGAGACGGAGACGGCATCGATGCGAGACCTCATCCGCTTCGGGTTCGCGATCACCGGCGCGATGATCCGCGGCGGCCGCGCGTACTACCTCTGGGTCGCGTTCCTGTGCGGCTGGGTCGCGCTCGGCGTGGCCGCGTACCTGCACCAGTTCGAGGTCGGCCTCGTCGCGACCAACATGGTCGACCAGATACCGTGGGGCGCGTACATCGCGAACTTCACGTACCTCGTCGGAATGGCGGCCGCGGCCGTCATGCTGGTCATTCCGGCGTACGTCTACCACGACCACGCTCTGCACGAGGTCGTCGTGCTCGGCGAGCTGCTGGCGGTCGCCGTGCTGACGATGTGCCTCATGTTCGTGATGGTGGACATCGGCCGCCCCGACCGCTTCTGGCACCTCATGCCGGTCATTGGCAGGTTCAACTGGCCGGCGTCGATGCTGTCGTGGGACGTCATCGTCCTCAACGGCTACCTCGTGCTCAATTTCTACATCACGAGCTACCTGCTCTTCACCAAGTTCTGCGGCAGGGAGCCCGACCGGCGCAAGTACGTCCCGTTCGTCTTCCTCGCGATCTTCTGGGCGGTGACCATCCACACCGTCACGGCGTTCCTCTACAGCGGCATGGGCGCTCGCCCGCACTGGAACGCGGCGATCCTCGCCCCGCGCTTCCTCGCCTCGGCGTTCGCCGCCGGTCCGTCGCTCATGATCATCGCCCTGTCGATCATCCGCGACAAGATGGGCTTCCCGGTCAAGGACGCGGCGCTCAACAGGCTCCGCCAGATCGTCGCCGTGACGATGCTCATCAACCTCTTCTTCTTCTTCTCGGAGATCTTCACCGAGCTCTACAGCTTCAAGCACCACGCGGCGTCGATGCGCTACCTGCTGTTCGGTCTCCATGGGCACAACAAGCTCGTGCCGTACATCTGGGGGGCGATGGCGCTGGACGTCTTCGCCGCGGCCGTGTTCCTCACGCCGAAGCTGCACCGCAACCCGCGCGTGCTCATGGTCGGGTGCGGCAGCGCGGTCGTGGGCGTGTGGGTCGAGAAGGGCATGGGGCTCGTCATTCCGGGGTTCGTGCCGTCGCCGCTCGGCGAGGTGGTCGATTACACCCCGAGCTTCACCGAGTTCTGCGTCTCGGCGGGCATCTGGGCGATGGGCGCGCTCATCTACACGCTGCTGCTCAAGGCCGCCGTGCCCATCGAGCTCGGCAAGCTCCGCATCGCGCAGCCGGAGGCGGTCTCGTGAGGTCCCGCCGCTTCATCGTCGCCGCGTCCCTGCTGCTCGCCTGCGGCTGCCGCGACGAGCTTCACCCCAGGTCGCACGCTCCCGTGGAGCCGCCCGTCCTCAACCCCGAGGTCATCGCGGACGCGCCGCTCAGCGGCACCATTCGCGGCGTGCCCTTCACGCTGCACGACGCTCGCTACATCATCGACCGTCGGCCCGCCTACGCCCACACCGACATCCTCCTGTCGTCCGGCACGGCGTCGTCGCTCTGCGGCCCCATCGACCCGGCCAGCGCCACGAGCGTCTGGCTGCGACTCGAGGGCACCGCGCCGATCACGACGCAGAACCTCCGCATCGAGGTCGGCAAGGAGAGCCCCTGGGCCGTGCACTACCAGGTGCGCGCGAAGGATGGCTGGATGGGGTCGGCCGACGCGAGCGCCGTGCTCGCCATGCACGCCCCAGCGCCCGACGGCCACGTGGCCGGCAGCCTCTCGGTCTGCTTCTCGGACGACGCCAAGAGCTGCGTCTCGGGGGCATTCTCGGCCGTCAATTGCCCGATCACCATCGACGCCCCCGTGCGCGGCGCCCAGCCGCCCGAGGCCATTCCGGAGAAGTTTCGCCGCGCCTTCGTCGGCGCGGACGGAGACGCGGGAGCCCACGAGCACTGAAACCGCCGCGGGCTCCTGCGGGAGTCCTCACGATGCCACCATTCAAACTTCGCCCCGTGCACTTCGTCGCCGCCTTCGCGGCGACCCTGGCCGTGATGTCGGCCGTCCGTCTCGCATCGACCGAGCCTGGCTCGGGCGACGCCGGTGTCGCGTCCGACGGCGGTGACGTGGACGCGGGTCATGCGGCGCCTGCGGCGCACACGCCCCCCGCTCCCGCGACGCCCGAGAAGCCGACCAACATCCCGCACGACCTCGAGGGGCGCGCGGCGTGTACGACCTGCCACGGCATCGCCGGCCGCCACCCGTACCCCAACGACCACAGCACGCGCCCCGACGGCGCCTGCCTGTCGTGCCACGTGCCCTCGCACTGGATGCGCGCGCGCAGCCCCAACACGCCGACGCCGCCGGCGGTGTCGAGCGACTTCTGCCTCTCGTGCCACACCAAGCCGGGCCTCGCGATGACGTTGCCCAACGGCGACGAGCTCTCGCTGCACATCGATCCGAAGGTGTACGAGCGCTCGGTGCACGGCATGAAGGGCATGAGCTGCACCGCGTGCCACCCGAGCAACGAGAAGCACCCGCACGCTCCGTTCGCCGGGCCGTCCGCGCGCGAGCTCAACCGCGGCATCATCCAGCAGCGCTGCGCGATGTGCCACGCCGAGGTGTTCGCGGCCTACCGCGAGAGCGTGCACGGCAAGGCGCTCGTCGACGAGCACAACCTCGACGTGCCGACCTGCACCGACTGCCACGGCGTGCACGACATCCGGCACCCCAAGACGATGCTGTTCCGGCTCGACTCGCCGGACACCTGCTCGAAGTGCCACTCCGACGCCAAGCTGATGGCGAAGTACGACATCTCGCCGAACGTCGCGACGACCTACCTCGCCGATTTCCACGGCACGAGCGTCTCGACCACCAAGCGCTTCACGCCCTCGTTCGGGAGCTACAAGGCCGTCTGCTACGACTGCCACGGCATCCACGACATCAAGAAGGCGAAGGACCCCGAGTCGGCGGTCGTGAAGGAGAACCTCGTCAAGACGTGCCGCAAGTGCCATGAGAACGCCGACACGAGCTTCCCGGCGGCGTGGACGGCGCACTACGAGCCCGACCGGCGCAACAAGTGGGCGCTCGTCTACTGGGTCAACAAGTTCTACGCGGTGATGATCCCCACGATCGTCGGCGGCATGGCGCTCTACATCCTGATGGAGCTCGTGCGCACCGCGATCGACAAGTGGAAGTCCTGGAGGGCGTCATGAGCACACCGTCGACCACGGCACCGGAGCGGCAGTTCATCCGCTTCACGCTCTCGCAGCGCATCGAGCATCTGGTGCAGATCACGTCGTTCACCACGCTCTGCGTGACGGGCCTCGCGCAGCGCTACAACACGAGCACGCTCGGCGGCTTCACGCTCGGGCTCATCGGCGGCATCGACATGTCGCGCGCCGTGCACCGAAGCGTCGGGCTGATCCTCATCGCCGAGGGCGTCTACCACGCAGGCGCGCTCGCGTTCGCGTGGGTGAAGGGCAAGCTCCGCCCCACGATGCTCCCCAAGCTCAGCGACGCCACCGACGCGTGGCACATGATCCTCTATTTCATCGGGCGGCGACCGACGCGCGCGCGCTTCGACCGCTACGACTTCCGTCAGAAGGTCGAGTACCTGTCGCTCCTCTGGGGCACGGTGCTGATGGTCGCGACGGGTCTGATGATGTGGTACCCGCTCGTCGTGACGCGCTACCTGCCCGGCGAGTTCATCCCGGCCGCGAAGGCGGCGCACGGGGGCGAGGCGGTGCTCGCGGCCCTCTCGATCCTCCTCTGGCACATGTACGGCGCGCACCTGTGCGCCGACGTCTTCCCCTTCGACAAGACGATCTTCAC
>CAITLX010000470.1 GCA_903893335.1 uncultured delta proteobacterium
CGGTCGATCCGCCGAATCACATCACGCGGTTGCGGCCGCCCTGCTTGGCGGCGTAGAGCCGCTCGTCGGCGCGTCGGTACAGCTCGTGGCCGGTCTCGCCGCGCGTCAGCTCGGCGACGCCGAGGCTCACGGTGGTGGGCATCACGTGCTTGTCGTAGCGAAAGGTCGTCGTCTCGACGGCGTGGCGGATCTTCTCGGCGACGCCGAGCGCGCCCTCGAGGCCGACCTCGGGCGTGAGCACCGCGAACTCCTCGCCGCCGACGCGCGCGATCAAGTCCTCGCGCCGGACGCGCGGCTTGATCGCCGTGGCGAGATCGCGCAGCACCGCGTCGCCCGCGAGGTGGCCGAAGGTGTCGTTCTTCTTCTTGAAGTGATCGATGTCGAAGAGGATGAGCGAGACGGCGCGCTGGTAGCGCGTGCAGCGCGACACCTCGCGCTCGAGCGTCTCGTGGAAATAGCGCTTGTTGTGGACGCGCGTGAGCGCGTCGATCGTCATCAGGCGGTAAATCTCCTCGTGGTACGAGGCCTCGACGTTGCCGCCCGTCATGAACTTGAGGATGGTGCGCCCGATGCGGAGCTGGTCGCCGTCGGCGAGCTCTTTCTCGCCCTCGATGCGCGCGTCGTTGACGAACGTGCCGTTGGTCGAGCCGAGGTCCTGCACGCGGTACGAGAGCCCCGTCCACGACACGCGCGCGTGGTGCCGGCTGACCGACTCCTGGTCGATCGCCAGATCGCACTTCGACGAGCGCCCAGCCTCGACCACGCCCGAGCCGAGCCGCAGCCGTCGCCCGAGCTCCTCGCCGTAGATGACGACGAGGCAAGCGTCGGCGGGATCGATGGACGGGACCTTGAGGTCCGACCGCGTCGTCATCACCGTGACGAGGTTGCGGTCGTTCGGATCGTCGCTGCCGGCGGGAGGCACGATCGGAGCATAGCCCAGCAGCCTCGGATCGGTCACGATTTCCAGGCTCGTGGCGCTCGCTGGGTCTTCGGCGGCCTCCGCGGCCCCCCTCGGCTCGGGCCGACGCCGCCGTCCGAGACGCGCTAGCCTCCGCGCCTCCCTTGACCCAGCACCCCGACGACGAGCCGATCGGCCGCGAGATCGCCGCGCTCGCGCGCCTCGCCGCGCCCATCGTCGTCGCGCAGCTCGGGCTGATGGCGATGGGGCTCGTCGACGTCGCGATCCTGGGGCGCTCGTCGTCGGTCGAGCTCGCGGGCGCCGCGCTCGGCCGCTCGACGGGCTGGGCCGCCAACGCGATCGCGCTCGGGCTCGCCTCGGCGCTCGACCCGCTGGCCGCACAAGCCGTGGGAGCGCGCGAGGAGGCCCGCGCGTGGGCCGCGCTCGTCGGCACGCTGCGCGCGTGCGCGCTCGCGTGGGTGCCGACGTTCGCGCTCGCGGTGCTCGCGACGCTGGCGTTCCCGGCGCTCGGCATCGAGGCCGCCGTCGCCGATCGCGCGCGCGCCTTCCTGCTCGCGTGGGCGCCGTCCGCGCTCGGCTTCGTCGAGTTCACCGCGCTGCGCACGTTCCTCAACGCGCACGGCACGACGCGCCCCGCGGTCGTCGCCTCGCTGCTCGCGAACGTCGTCAACGCCCTGGTCTGCACCGCGCTGGTGCGGGGCGACCCGGCGCTCGTGGCGCTCGGGCTCCCGCCCGTGGGGCTTCCCGCGCTCGGTGCGACGGGCGCGGGGCTCGCGTCGAGCATCGGGGCGGTCGTGCTCTGCCTCGCGATGGTGCCGGCCATCTTGCGCCGGAGGCCGCGCCCGGGGGGCCCGCAGCCCGACCCGGTGCCGGTGCGGCGGGTCGTGCGGCTCGGGCTGCCGCTCGGCCTGCAGATGCTCGCCGAGATGGGCGCCTTCGCGCTCGTGTCGGTGCTCGCGGGGCGCCTCGGCGCGCGCGTCGTCTCGGCCCACCAGATCGCCCTGGGGCTCGCGAGCTTCACGTTCATGGGCGCGCTCGGCGTCAGCGGCGCGACGGCGGTGCGCGTCGGACACGCGGTCGGCGCGGGGCGCTCGCCGCGCCGCTCGGGGCTCGTCGGCATCGCGCTCGGCGGCTCCATCATGTCGATCGGCGCGGTCGCGTTCGCGCTCGCGCCGCGCGGGCTGCTGCGGCTCTTCACCGACGACGCGGAGGTCATCGAGATCGGCGTGCCGCTGCTCGGCCTCGCCGCGCTCTTCCAGCTCTTCGACGGGGTGCAGGTCGCCGCGTCCGGCGCGCTGCGCGGCGCGGGCGACGTGCGCGTGCCCTTCCTCGTGAACGTCGCCGTCTACTGGGGCTTCGCGCTGCCGGTCGCGCTCGTGCTCGGCTTCCACTTCGGCCTCGGCGCGCGCGGGCTCTGGGCCGGGCTCACCCTCGGCCTCATGTCCGCCGCGGCGGTGCTGCTCGCGAGGTTCCTCCACCTCACGCGCCGGCAGGTGGCGAGGGTCTGACCGCTCGCGCCCGGCGCGCGCCGCCTCGCGGCGGCGTCGCTCACACGAGCGTGCGCAGGATCATCTCGGTCGTCTGGGCCGGCCCGGCGTCGGGCAGGCCGTGCAGCAGCGCGTCGGCGGGGCTGTCGCCGCGCATGACGAGCGAGGCGAGGCGGTCGAGGTGGATCGACTCGTCGTTGCCGCGCGCCGAGAGTCGGGCGCGGCGCACGAGCCCGCCACGCGCGATGGCGATCAGCTGCTCGGCCCAGGCGGCGAGCGGCTGGCCGCGGAAGGTCGCGCGCAGCGCGCGCTGGGCGATGTCGGGGCGCAGCGCCTCGATCTCGTCGAAGCCCCAGTCGGACGTGAAGGCCTCGGCCTCGGCGAGCGCGGCGTCGTCGTAGAGCACGCCCGTCCACACCGCCGGCAGCGCGCACGCGAGCCGGTGCGGCAGGCTGTCGGCGCCGCGCACCTCGATCGTCTTCTTGAGCCGCACCTCGGGGAAGAGCGTGTTGAGGTGCAGCAGCCAGTCGTCGGCCGTCGCGCGGTGGCCTTGCAAGCCGTCCGTCCAGAACGTGCGGAAGGTCTGGCCGGTGTTGGGCAGCACGGTGGAGCCGCGCTTGACGAGGAACATCGGCACGTCGAGCGCCCACTCGACGTAGTCGCGCAGGGTGGAGGTGGCGCTCCAGAGCGCGGGCACGAGCCCCTGCCGGTCGGGGTCGACGTCGAGCCACACGCGCGCCCGGTGGCTGCGCTCGCCGGTCGGGCGCCCCTCGTAGAACGGCGAGTTGGCGAACATCGCGGTGACGAGCGGCGAGAGGCGGAGCGACACGCGCATTTTGCGCATGGCGTCCTCCTCCGAGGCGTAGTCGAAGTTGGCCTGCACCGTGGCGGTGCGGCGCATCATGTCGAGCGCGTAGCGGCCGCGGGTGGGCAGGTACTCGCGCATGATGGCGTAGCGGGCCTTGGGCACCCACGTGAGGTCGGCCTGCGCGGCGAAGGGGTGAAAGCCGACGCCGAGCCACGCGAGGCCGAGGTCGGAGGTGACCTCGCGAACCTCGTCGAGGTGCGCGCTGAGCTCGTGGCAGATGGCGTGGATGTCGGCGAGCGGCGCGCCCGAAAGCTCGAGCTGGCTGCCCGGCTCGAGGGTGACCGACGCGCCGTCGCGCTCGAGCGCGATGAGCGGCCCCCCCGGCTTCTCGGGCTCGGTGCGCCTCCAGCCGTGCCGGTCGGCGAGGCGCTCGAGGACGGTGAGCACGCCGCGCGGGCCGTCGTAGGCGATGGGAGCGCCGGTCTTCGCGTCGACGCCGAACTTCTCGGCCTCGGCGCCGATGCGCCACTCCGCGCGGGGCTTCATCGCGTCGAAGAACGGGCGGAGCAGGTCGTCGTGGGTCAGCGCCATGGGGACGCGCGTTCTAGCACGGGGTCCGCGCGCGCCGCCCCTCACCCCGCCTTGTGGCCAAAGCGCGCCACGAAGGCCCGGTGGGGCGCCAGCTCGGGGTCGCCCTCGGCGGCGAGGTCGGCGTCGCGCGCGCCCGAGCCGATGGCGACCACGCGCACGACCGGCCCCTCGACCACGAACCAGGCGCGCCAGGCCTTCCACGCGATGCGGCTGCGACCGTCGGCCTCGACGCGGATGCGCCGGTAGGCGTGCGGCTGCGGGCCGAGCGCGAGGGCGCGGGTCAGCGCGTCGCCGACGGCGACCCCGTGCTCGTCGGCCAGGAAGCGCGCCTGCTCGGCGGCGAGCGGCGCGAGCTCGACCGACCAGGCGGGGCGCGGGTCGGCGGCGGCGAGCCAGCCGCTGCCCGCGTCGGGGAAGGCGTCGGTGTAGGCGACGTAGGGCTTCACGTCGAGCACGGGGGTGCCGTCGAGGAGATCGACGTCGCGCACCGAGAGCACGAGGCCCGCGACCGAGTCGAGCCGCAGCACCGACATGCCGATCGGGTTGGGGCGGTGCGGCGAGCGCGTGGCGAACACGCCGCGCCGCACGTCGCTGCGCGGGGGCAGCACCTTGGGGCGAAACTCGGTGCCCACGTTCGCGTGGAAGACGAACAGAACCCAGATGCGCTCCCAGGCGTCGAGGTCGCACAGCGCGTCCTCGAAGCCGCGCCCCGGCGCGAGCTCGATCGTGCCCGCGACGCCCTCGGCCGCGCGCGGCTGGCGCGGGGCCTCGAGCTTCTCGCGGTAGGGGGTGCGCGCGACGCCGATGGCCTCGAACCGGAACGCCTCCGCCGGATCGCGCTCGCTCGGGCCCACCGGTGGGCGCGTAGGCGCGCGCGCGCGGGCCGTCAACGCACGCGCTCGTGCGCGAGGCGCGGGCCCGCGTACAATGGCGCCCCTCCGATGCGCGGCCCCCTCGTCGTCGACGCCCACGTGGCCATCCCCGAGCGCGATCTCGCGTGGACGTCGGTGCGCGCGTCGGGCCCCGGCGGCCAGAACGTCAACAAGGTCGCCTCGAAGGTCGAGCTGCGGTTCGACCTCGCCGGCACCCTCGCGCTCGACGCCCCGACCAAGGCGCGCCTGCGCGACCTCGCCCGCTCGCGCCTCGACGCCGAGGGGGCGCTCGTCGTCGTCAGCCAGCTGACGCGCGATCGCGAGCGCAACCTCGACGACGCGCGCACCAAGCTCGCCGAGCTCGTGCGCCAGGCCCTGTTCAAGCCCAAGGCGCGGCGCCCGACGCGCCCGACGCGCTCGTCGCAGCGCGCGCGCGTCGACGACAAGCGGCGGCAGGGCGAGCGCAAGCGCGGGCGCGACCCCGGAGGCGACGCGTGAGCGAGGTCGAGCTGCCGCTGTCGCGCGCGTACGCGTGCCGCTACGGGCTGCCCGTGCTCACGCACGTCGACCCGGACATCTTCCGCGAGCGCTACTTCGCGCGCTGCATGGAGTGCGCGTTCTGCCACGACGCGTGCTGCCAGTACGGCGTCGACGTCGACGTCGAGAACGTCGCGCGCATCGAGGCGTGCGCCGACGAGCTCGAGCGCGCCATCGGCGTGCCGCGCGCCGAGTGGTTCACCGGCGAGGAGTGCGACGACGCCGACGTGCCCGGCGGGCGGCTCGCGCGCACGAGCGTGCGGGGGCGCGGCTGCGTGTTCCTCGCCGCGAGCGGGCGCGGGTGCTTGCTGCACCGCTTCGCGCTCGAGACGGGGCGCGACTACCACGACCTCAAGCCGATGATCTCGAGCCTGTTCCCGCTCACGTTCGGCGAGGGGCTGCTCATGGGCTCCATCGAGGTCGACGAGCGCGAGCTCATCTGCCTCGACCAGGGCGCCACGCTCTACCGCGGCGTGCGCGACGAGCTCGCGTACTACTTCGGCGACGCGTTCGTCGCCGAGCTCGACGCGATCGAGGCGCGCACGCTCGCCGAATCGCCCCCGACCTGACGCGCGCGTCAGGTCGCGCCGCGGGCGATCAGCTCGTCGAAGCGCTTCTTGTGCGTCGCCTTGCGCTGCGCGTCGATCGGCGCGACGCGCCCCGCGCGCACGAGGTCCCACAGCGCGTCGTCCATCGACTGCATGCCGGCGGCGCGCCCCCCCTGGAGGATCGACTGCACGAGCGGCGTGTTGCCCTCGCGCACCACGTTGGCGAGCCCGGACGTGCGCAGCAGCACCTCGACGGCGGCCACGCGCCCCTTGCCGTCGGCGGTGCGCAGCAAGAGCTGCGAGACGACGGCGGCGAGCGACTCGGCGAGCATCGAGCGCACCTGCGGCTGCTGCTCGGAGGGGAAGGCGTCCACGACGCGGTCGATCGTCTGCGCGGCGCCGTTGGTGTGCAGCGTGCCGAAGACGAGCGCGCCCATCTCGGCCGCGGTGATGGCCAGCTGGATGGTCTCGGGGTCGCGCAGCTCGCCGACGAGGATGACGCTCGCGTCCTGGCGGATGGCCGAGCGCAGCGCGACCGCGAAGCTCGGCGTGTCGGTGCCGACCTCGCGCTGCGAGAGGGTCGACTTGCGGCTCGCGTGCACGAACTCGATCGGGTCCTCGATCGTGACGATGTGCTTGGCGAAGCCCGCGTTGATGCCGTCGAGCACCGCGGCGAGCGTCGTCGATTTCCCCGAGCCCGTCGGCCCCGTCACGAGCACGAGCCCCTGCTCGAGGTTGACCAGCGAGCGCACGCCGGGCGCCGCGCCGAGATCGTCGAGCGACGCGATCCGATCGGGGATGACGCGGAACACGGCGCCGACGCCGTTCTCGTGCTCGAGGTAGTTGCCGCGGAAGCGCGCGAGCCCCTCGGCGCCGTAGGCGAAGTCGAGGTCGTGCTTCGCGCCGAAGCGCGCCCACTGCGCCTCGGACACGAGGCCGCGCAGCATGCCGCGCAGCGTGGCGTCGGCGAGCGCGGGCCAGCCGGGCACGTCGAACAGCTCGCCGTGCAGCCGCACGCGCGGCGACAGGCCCGCCGAGAGGTGCAGGTCCGAGCCCCCCTCGCGGCAGAGGTACACGAACAGATCGCCGATGTTGCTCATGCGGACCCCCGCTCGTCGCCGATCATGCGAACCCGCGTCTCAGCCCAGCTCATGCGAACCCGCGTCTCAGCCCAGCTCATGCGAACGCTCGCTTGTCCTCGGCGTGGCGCCGGGCCTCGGCGACGTCGACGGTGCCGGCGCGCACCAGCTCTTGCAGGGCGTCGTCGAGCAGGCACATGCCCTGCGCGCGGCCCGTCTGCAGCACGGTGCGGATCTGGTGCAGCTTCTCGTCGCGCACGAGGTTGGCCACGGCGTGCGTCATGAAGAGCATCTCGCAGGCGGGCACCATGCGGCTGCCGTCGATGGCGGGCAGCAGGCGCTGCGACACGACGGCGCGCAGCGACTCGGCGAGCATCGCGCGAACCTGCGGCTGCTGCGCCGGAGGGAACACGTCGAGCATGCGCGACACGGTGCGCACCGCGCTGCCGGTGTGCAGCGTCGCGAGCACGAGGTGGCCCGTCTCGGCCGCCGTGATCGCGAGCTGCACGGTCTCGAGGTCGCGCAGCTCGCCGATGGCGATGACGTCCGGGTCCTCGCGCAGCGCCGCGCGCAGCGCGGTCGCGAACGACTCGGTGTGCCGGCGCACCTGGCGCTGGGTCACGACGCAGCGCTTGGACGGGTGGAGGAACTCGATCGGGTCCTCGACCGTGATGATGTGATCGCGGCGCTCCTCGTTGACGAGATCGACCAGCGCCGCGAGCGTGGACGACTTGCCGCAGCCCGCCGGCCCGGTGAGCAGCACGAGCCCCTGGTGGAAGCCGGTGAGGCGCGCGAGCGCCGTGGGCAGCCCGAGGCTCGCGAGCGTGGGCGGCGCCGCCGCGATCGGGCGGAACACGCCGTCGAGGCCGCGGCGCTGGCGGTAGATGCTGACGCGAAAGCGCGCGACGCCGGGGACGGTGTACGCGAAATCGACTCCCTGTCGCTCCTCGAGCTCGCGCCGACCCGCCGCGTCGAGGATGCCGACGAGCGCGGCCTCGGTCGCGGCCGGGGCGAGCGGCGCCTGCCGCGCCGAGAGCAGCTTGCCGGCGATGCGCATCTGCACCGGCGCGCCTGCGTGCACGTGCACGTCGCTCGCGTGCAGCTTCGTGCCGTGCGTGAGGATGCCGTCGAGCGCGCGCGTGTGCGCGTTGGCCGCCTGCTGCTGCACGAGCGCCGCGCCGGGGCGCGAGAGGGCGACGCCCCCCTCGGTCTCGCGGTGGTGCTCGACGGCGACGGCGCGCTCGATCTCGGCCTGCACGCCGCGCTGCGCGGCGAGCACGCGCTCCTGCTCCTTGAGCAGCCAGCCGAGCTGCTCGGCCGTGACGTGCCCGAGGTCGACCAGCACCTCGCCGAACTTGCGCGCGTGTCCGAACAGCGCCTGCGCGCGCAGCGCGTCCGCCAGCTGCTCGGGCGTGATGAGCCCGCGCTGCAGCGCGATCTTCCCGATGAGGTTGTGCTGCACCAAAGCTGCCCCGCTCACGGCCGCACACTACCCGAACGCCGGGAGATTGGCAGACGGCGAGCGACCCTCCTATCATGGAGGAAATGCCCGATGACCCCAGCGGGGACGACGACGAGCGCCCGTCCACGCGCTACTCGACCGTGGCGCCGCGTGGCGACGCGGGCGTCCCCCCGGTCCCCGCCATGCCGCTGCCGGCGCACGCGGTCGAGGAGGCGCCGACAGCCCCCGTTTACCGCGATTTCTCGATCCCCCCGAGTTCGCGCCGCGCCAGCACGCTTCCGCCGCCGAGGCCGCCGATGGTGGCACCGCCGGCGCCGGAGCTCTCGGAGCCGCCCGCGGGACCGGGCCCCGAGCGCGAGCGCGCCGAGGCCTCCCCGCCGCTCGTCGAGCGCCGCCGCGCCGAGGCCCCCCCGCCCCCCGTCGAGGAGCTCTCCGAGGAGTCGCCGCGCCCCGTCGCCGCGCGCTCGCGCACGGACGTGCCTCCGCCGCCGCCCGCGGAGCGGCAGCCAGCGCCTCTGCCCTCCACGCCGTCCTCCGGCCCTCCGGTCGACCTCGAGTTCGCCCCGGTCGATGACCCGAGCAGCGCGCCGCCCCCCTCGAGCGCGGTGGTCGCGCAGGGCCCCGCGCCGGGCCCCGCAGCGGAGCCCCTGCCGGCGCTCGACACGGACACCTCCAACGAGGAGCGCCGCCAGCGCGAGGCGCTCGCCGACTTCACGCGCCAGCTCGTGCAGACCTTCAACCGCACGAGCTACTACCAGGCCGGCCACCCCGCCGCGTTCCACGTGCGCGACGAGCTCTACGACGGCTTGGCGAGCGTCATCGTGGGGCAGCCGCAGATCGGCTACCTGCTCGAGCGCGGGCGCGTCCCTCAGGTCCTCATCGACGGCCTCGGCCAGACCCGCAAGAAGCTGTCGGACATCATGAGCGAGGGTGTCTACGACATCTTCGTCCCGCGCTTCATCGAGTACTTCGACCGACACGACCTCGTGCTGCTGGCGTTTCGCCAGGGCATCACGCTCGACGAGTTCGGCCAGTTCGTGGCCGTCATGTCACGCCCCGCGCCCACCGGCGACGACAAGGTCGAGCTCTCGCAGCTGCTGCTCGACGCGGGCGTGCTGCACGTCTCCACGCTCGGCTCGCGCGAGCTGGGGTTCGGCGAGGGCTCGCTGCCCTGGCAGGTGCGCGTCTGCCTCGCGCGGCTGCGCCGCGACCTGCGCACCATCCCCTATTTCCGCGACCGCACCGTCGAGGAGCTGCGCCGGGCCAAGCAGCAGATCTTCGCCGACGTGGTGCGGCCCATCCAGCTGACCGACGAGCTCACGCTCCTCGTGCGCCACGCGCCCCGCATCCAGCGCGAGCTCGCCGACGTCGAGGAGGTGCGCGATCTCCCCGTCGTCGACTGGATCGTCCACGTGCTCGCGCCGCGTCGCCTCGTCGAGCTGACCCGCGCGCTCGTCCTGGCGTGGGAGACCGCGCGCGCGGCCCGCGCGCCCGACGCCGACGAGCTGCGGCACGCCATCGAGACGTGCGCGGCGCGGCTGATGGCGGAGCCGATAGCCGAGCGCGATCCGGTGCTGCGCGTGCTGCACGACCACGGCGTCGTCCCGTTCGAGGGGCTGCCCGCCGACTTGCGGGACTGGCTGCTCGCCGAGCGCCACATCGCCGCGCGAGCCTCGGGCGAGGCGGTCGCGCTGCCCTCCGCTACGCCCCACGACCTGCGCGTGCTCGTGAAGATCGGCCGCCTGCACCTGGTCGCCGGCCGCATCGACGACGCGGTCGAGGTCATCGACCACCTGCGCGAGCGCGCCGCCCCCGACGACGACGCGCTCGCCGACGCGGCCCGGGGGGCGCTCGCGGCCATCGTGTCCGACGAGGAGGCCGAGGAGCTCGTCGAGAAGCTCGAGCGCTCCACCACGCTCGACGCCGAGCGGTTCGGGCGGATCCTCCGCTCGCTCGGCGAGGTGGGAGCGCGCGCGCTCGTCGCGCGCACCATCGCCTCGGGCGAGAAGGCGAAGTTCGGCACCGTCTGGCACCTGCTCGACACGATGCCCGACGCGATGACGCCCGCGCTCGCCGAGGCGATCGGCCGACACGACCTGCACCCCCAGGCGCTGCGCGTGCTGCTCGCGCTCGCGACGCGCCACGGGCACCCGAGGCTCGCGCACGCCGCGGTCGCGCACGTACGCCACCGCGAGATGCCCGTCCGGCGCGAGGCCGTCATGGCGGCCGTGGCTGCGGCGAGCGTCGAGGGGCTCGCGGTGGTGCGGCACGCAGCCGCCGACCCGGCCCCCGAGATCGTGGCCATCGCGCTCGCGGCGCTCGCCGACCGCTACCAGGCGCTCGACGAGGCGTGCTCGCGCGCGCTGTCGATCGCCGAGGGGGCGCAGCCCGCGCCGCAGATCGGCGCCGACCTGCTCGACGTCGCCCTGCGCCTGCTCTCCCGCGCCCCCGAGGGCGAGCGCCCGCGCGCGGTCGCAGCGATTCGCCACGTGCTCGAGGTCGAGCAGCGGCCCACGGGGTTCCTCGGCATCACCAACCGCCCGGTCGAGCGCCCCGAGGTCGTGAAGGCGGCGCAGGCGGCGCTCGAGGCGCTCGGCGAGTCCATCGCCGCGCCGCGCAAGAGCTTCTTCGACTTCCTGCGCAAGGGCTAGACAGGCGGCGCGCCGCGCGCAAAGCTTCGCCATGCAGTCGCCGTCGGCCCCTCTCCGCGCGCTCGCCCACCTCCTCGCCGCGCTCGTGGCCACGGCGTGCAGCAGCGCCGCCACGAGCACGCCCGCGGGGGCGCACGCCGGAGGCGCCGCGGGCGCCCCGGTCGATGACGCCGGCGGCTCGCTCATCGACAGCGCGCCGGGCGACGACGCCGCCGCCGCAGGCCCCCCGCTCGTCTACGCCCACACCGACACGACCCTCTTCCAGGTCGACCCTGCCGGCGCGACCCTCACGCAGCTCGGCGTCTTCGACTGCATCGACGCGACGAGCAACGACCCCTCGATGACCGACCTCGCCGTCGATCGCACCGGCGCGCTCTGGGGCATCAGCGCGCTGCAGGTGCACCCGCTCACCGTGCAGGGGGGCGCCGTGCACTGCGGCACCCCCGTCTCGCTGCAGACGACCGCGAGCGTGCGCTTCTACGGCCTCACGTTCGCGCCCGTCGGCGTGCTCGACGCCACGCGCGAGGTGCTCGTCGCGGGCAACACCGCCGGCGAGCTCTGGTCGATCGACGGGCAGGGCAACCTCGCGCAGCGCGGCACGCTCGGCACGGTGCCGAAGACGGACGGCAACGGGCACAGCTACCCCACGAAGAACGTCGGCAAGGCGTGGGAGCTCTCGGGCGACATCGTGTTCCTCGCCAACGGCGGCCAGCCGGTCGGCTTCGCGACCGTGCGCGACTGCCCCACGCCCCCCGACACCGCCAACTGCAACGCGGTCGACACGCTGCTCGAGATCGACGTCGCCAAGCTCGCGACGCAGACGACCGGCTCGGTGGCCAAGGCGGTGCGCGGGCAGCTCGCGCACCGCGCGTCGTGCAACGACGGCGTCACCGGCGACTACGGGCACCTGTACGGCATCGGCGCGTGGGGCACGAAGCTGTACGGCTTCTCGCGCACGGGCAACGTCGTCGACGTCGACCTCTCCGACGGCTCGGCGTGCCTGGTCAAGGCCTACCCCACCGACAAGTTCGCCGGCGCCGGCGTGACGACGCTCGCGCCCGTGCAGCCCCCGCCGCCGAAGTGACAGCGGGATCGGTCCAGCCGCCACCGCCGAAGTGACGACCTGCCTGCGGCGTCAGCCGTCGGCGAGCTCGACGAACACCGGCGCGTGATCGCTCGGCAGCGCGCCCTTGCGCTCGTCGCGATCGACCCACGCGGCGGTGACGCGCGCGGCGAGCGCGGGGCTCGCGAGCACGTGGTCGATGCGCATGCCGAGGTTCTTCGGGAAGCCGAGCATGCGGTAGTCCCACCACGTGTACAGCGCCTCGCCCGGGTGCTGCGCGCGCAGGACGTCGACCAGGCCGAGGTCGATGACGCGCGCGAGCGCCGTGCGCTCGGCCTCCGAGCAGAGCACCTTGCCCGCCCACGCCGCCGGATCGTGCACGTCGAGGTCCGCCGGCGCGACGTTGTAGTCGCCCCCGATCGCGAGCGGCGGCCCCGACGCGAGGCGCGGCGCGACCCACGCCCGCAGCCGCTCGAGCCAGCGCAGCTTGTACGCGTACTTGTCGGTGCCGACGGCCTCGCCGTTGGGCACGTACACGCTGACGACGCGCACGCCCGCGAAGGTGGCCGAGACCACGCGCGCCTGCGCGTCTTCGACGCCGTCGCCGAAGCCCCGCTCGACGTCGGACAGCTCGCCGCGCGCGACGATGGCGACGCCGTGAAACCCCTTCTGCCCGCAGGTGACGACGCGGTAGCCGAGCGCCTCGAAGGGCGCGTGCGGGAACTTGTCGTCCTCGCACTTGATCTCTTGCAGGCACACGACGTCGGGCGCGTGGCGCTCGAGCCAGCCCACCGCGCGGTCGAGCCGCGCGCGCACGCCGTTGACGTTCCAGGTGGCGAGCTTCACGCAGGGCCGGGAGAGGTGCGCGGCGCCTGCGGAGCGCTCAGTTGACCGCGCCGCCGTGCGGCGGCGCCGTGACGGTCGGCCCGGCGTCGCGCGCGCCGACGCAGCGCTCGACCTCGGCGTCCATCGTGCCGGCGAGCGTCTTGCCCCACATGACGAAGTCGGCCGCCAGGCTCCACAGCGGGTGCCCGAAGGTCGCCGGGCGGTTGCCCTCGACGACGAAGTGGCCGAACCAGGCCGGGCCGTAGCCGACGACGGGCGCGAGCGCGAGCAGCCAGCGCTTGCGCGTGACCGCCGCCGCCGCGACGCACGCGAGCGCCGCCGTCGTGCCGACGAAGTGCAGCTTGCGGTTGAGCGGGCTCGCGTGGGCGCGCACGTAGCCGGGCCAGAACTGGGAAAACGTGCGCGGGTCGTCCATCGGCGTGCCCCTCCGGCGTCGAATGTCGAAATCATCGCACGCGCGGCCCCGATCGCAAGCGCCCCCGATGCTAAGCTCCGCGGCCCTTTGGCGGAGCCCCCGCGGCGCTCCGCGAACGCGAAGACCCTCAAGCCCCCCCTCAGCCCCGTCCGTGACCGAGAAGCCCCTCCCCACCCCCGACGCCGAGCTTCACCCCATCGTCCGCGAGGAGGAGGCCATCCTCGTCGGCGTGCGCGAGAAGCTCGCCGCGAGCTTCGCGGAGGCGCGCGCCTCGACCTCGACGCACGACACCGACCTCGTCGCCCTGCGCGACGAGATCGCCGACGCGCGGATGGAGGACGTCCCGGCGCTCGTCGCGCAGATGGAGCGCGTGCAGGCCGTCGCGGCGCGGCGCGCCGAGTCGCAGGGGGCGCTGGTCGACCCGCGCTCGCCCTACTTCGGCCACCTCCACCTCTCCGAGCGCGACGCGCGCGGCGCGGTGCGCGAGCGCGACGTGCTCATCGGCAAGGCCACCTTCGTCGAGGGGGGCCTGCGCATCGTCGACTGGCGGCACGCGCCGGTGAGCCAGCTCTACTACCGCTACCCCGAGGGCAGCGAGTACGAGGAGCGCTTCGGCGACCGCGAGGTCGAGGGGGAGATCGTCGTGCGCCGCACCGTCACCGTCATCGGCGGCGAGCTGGTGCGGGTGCAGGCGCCGCAGGGCGTCTTCGTGCGCGGCGCCGCGCGCGCGTGGCGCGAGCTCGGCGCGTCGCACGCGGAGCTCGCGGGCGGCCAGGGCTCGGCGCTGCGCCCGCAGGACTTCAAGCGAGGCCGGCTCGGCACCGGCAGCACCGACGGCGGCCGCGTCGATCGCCACCTGCCCGAGATCGCCGCGCTCATCGACCCGCGGCAGTTCGAGCTCATCACCGCCCCCGACGCCGGCATCGTCGTCGTGCAGGGCGGCGCGGGCAGCGGCAAGACGACCATCGGGCTGCACCGCATGGCGTACCTCGCGTACGCCGATCGCAGGCGCTTCTCGCCCGATCGCATGCTCGTCGTCACCTACGGCGCGGGCCTCGCGTCGTACATCTCGCAGGTGCTCCCCGCCCTCGGCGTCGACGGCGTCGACGTCGTCACGTTCCAGGACTGGGCGCTGAAGGAGCGCAAGCGGGCGATCCCGTGGCTCGACGCGCCGGTCACCGAGGACACGCCGAGCGTCGTCACGCGCCTGAAGAAGCACCCCGCGCTGCTGCACGAGCTCGAGCGGCGCTGCGCGAAGGTCGTGGACGACCCGCGCGCGCGCCGCGACTCGCGCGGCGTCGTCGCCGTGTGGGCCGAGCTGCTCACCGATCTCGAGGCGCTGCGCGCGGCGTTCGCGAAGGTCGACGTCGAGCCCATGACGGCCGCCGAGCTCACGCGCGCGCACCGCTGGTGCTCCGACCGCTGCCCGGTCGTGAGCGACCTCGACCTGCACCTGCGCGCGGCCGAAGACGACGCCGGCGAGGGCGACGAGCCCCCGGCCGACGACGACGTGCGCGGCGAGCGCGGCATCGACGGCCAGCTCACCGAGGAGGACGAGCGCGCCTCGCTCGACGTCGAGGACGACGCGCTGCTGCTTCGCATCACCCAGCTCCTGCGCGGCCCCCTGCGCAAGAAGAAGGAGCCCGCGCTGCTCGCGCACCTGTTCGTCGACGAGGCGCAGGACCTGTCGCCCGTCGAGCTCGCCGTGCTGCTCGAGCAGACGACCACCGCGCGCAGCGTCACGCTCGCGGGCGACACCGCGCAGCGCCTGCTGATGGACAACGGCTTCCTCGACTGGCGCCAGACGCTCGCGCACCTCGGCATGTCGCACGTCGCCATCGAGCCGCTGCGCATCGCGTACCGCTCCACGCGCGAGATCCTCGAGGTCGCGCGCTACGCGCTCGGTCCGCTGGCCGACCCCGAGCCGCCGCTCGCGCCCCGCTCGGGCGCGCCGGTCGAGGCGCACCGCTTCCCCGACGCGGGCGCGGCGGTCGCGCTGCTCGGCGACGCGCTCCGCCCGCTGTTCGCGCGCGAGCCCAAGGCGACCGTCGCGGTGCTCGCGCGCCACCCCGAGCAGGCCGACGCCTACTACGAGGGGCTGCGCTTCGCCGAGGTGCCCCACCTGCGCCGCGTGCGCTCGCAGGACTTCGCGTTCAAGCCCGGCGTCGAGGTCACCGAGATCCGCCAGGTCAAGGGGCTCGAGTACGACTACGTCGTGCTCGTCGACGTCAACGCGAGCACGTTCCCCGAGGACGACGAGTCGCGCCACCTCTTCCACATCGGCGCGACGCGCGCGGCCCATCAGCTCTGGATCATCGTCACCGGCCAGGCGCCCAGCCGGCTCGTCCAGCCGTCGCTGCTCGACGCCTGAGCGCGGCGACGCCCGCCCCGCCTCAGGGCTTGGGGTGCGACTCGAGGAAGCCCCACACGCGCTCGGCGAAGTCGGGCGCGAAGCTCGGCACGTGGCCCGCGCCGCGCACCGTCCACAGCTCGGCCGCGCCGCCGGGCTGGCAGTTGCCGTGGCGAGCTACGGTCGTCTCGGCCCCCGCGAGCGACGGGGCCAGGTCGAGGTCGGGCGCCACCGCGTCGAGCGCCGCGTCGCAGCCGTCGAGCGTGGCCCACGTGGCCACCGTCTGCGCCGCGCTGGGGTAGAGCCCGATGGGGGCCGCGCCGCCGTCGGCGAGATCGCCGCCGATGGAGCCGCCCTCGTACGCGACCATCGCGTCCGCGTCGCCGTGGATCTGCAGCACGCTCACCGGCTCGGTCGGCGTGCAGCGGCTCGCGTCGCTCCAGACCGCGCCCGCCAGGCTCACGATCGCCGCGATCTGGTCGGCCTTGTCGCACGCGAGGCGGTGCGACATGAAGCCGCCGTTGGAGTGGCCGACGAAGTAGACGCGCTTGGAGTCGATCGCGTAGGCGGCCTTCACGTCGCGCACGAGGCCCGAGAGGTACGCGACGTCGTCCACGGGGACCGCGCCGAAGTTGCAGCACGCGTTGGTGGCGTTCCAGAAGAGCTTGCCGGTCGAGTCGAGCGTGCCGTCGGGCGCCGCGAAGACGAAGCCGTGCGCGTCGGCGATCTTCGAGAGGCCGAAGTAGAGGTCCTGGATCTTGCCCGAGGCGCCGTAGCCGTGGAGCAGGATGACGAGCGGCGCGGGGTGCGCGGCGTCGTAGCCCTTCGGGATGCGCACCTGCGTCGGGCGGTCGCCGCCGAACGTGGCGTCGGTGGGCGCGTCGGTGGGCGAAGTGTCGGCCGCGACGTCGGCGGCGCCCAGCCCCGCGTCGTCGCCCGGTGCGGCGGTGGCGGAGTCGCTCGACGAGCAGCCGTTCGCGACGAGCAGGAGAACGGCGACGCCGAGGAGGGGGGTGCGCATGCGCGCCATGGCACCCCGACGCGCGCCGCGCGTCAACCGACCGAGCGGCTCAGGGGGCCGTGTAGAACGCGGCGAGCTGCGCGGTGCCCGAGGAGACGACCGTGAGCCCGCTCGCGAGCTCGCGCTCGGCCGCGCTGTCGATGACGAGGTTGGCGAAGGGCATCTCCGTGCCGAGCTCGCCGATGGCGCGCCCCTGCACCGCCGCGCCGGTCGCGAGCACCGAGAGGCGGCCGCCGCGGCGCATCGGCTCGCTGAACTTCACCGTCTCGGTCTGGCCGCGCACGAGGTCGAGCGGCGTCGCGGCCTCGGTGCGGCGCACGTCGCGCACCAGGTAGTACGCGCGCGCGTTCGCGCTGAGCGTCGAGCCGATGAACCCGCGGCCGAACTCGTCGCTGCGCGTGAAGGTCACGTCCTGATCGAGCAGCATGTCGTCCTCCTCGGCGCGCAGCGCCGCGAGGATCGCCGTGCGCACCGGCCCGACGACGCGCGCGGCGCCTCCGGGGCCCGAGCGCGGCAGCGCGGCGAGCGCCTCGAGCCCCGCGCGCAGCCCCGCGGGGAGATCGGCCGGCGCGCGGTCGTCGTCGTACAGCGCGAGGCGGACGGTCGCGTGCGTGATCGCGTCGTCGGGCGCGATGACCGCGAGCAGCGGCGGGCGCGCGAGCCAGCGCCCGTCCATCCACTCCTTCGACCCGACCTTGCGCGGCGGCTCGCCCGTCGGGAGCCCGGCGAGCGCGTCCCACGACGACACGCCCGAGGCGTCGAGCAGCGTGGGGATCGACCACCAGTAGACCTCGCCCTTGCCCACGATGTCGGTGTCGTCGACGACGAAGGCCGCGAGCAGGTGCACCGCGAGGTGGCTGCGCGCGCCCTCGAGCTGCGCCATGAGCGCGCCGCGCGTCGCGTCGGCCGCGCGCACGCCGAGCCGCTTGGCCAGCTCGGCATCGAGGCCGAGGCGGCTGGTGTCCGAGAGCGTCTTGGCGAGGTGGGCGAGCGGCATGCCCGACCGATACCGCAAAGGTCCGAGCGCCGCGAGAGGGGTCGTCGCCCCCCTGCGCGGGCGTTGGCCTCAGATCCGGGCGATCGCGTCTTTCACGACCGGGGCTCAGATCCGGGCGATCGCATCTTTCATGGCCTGGATGCCGGCGTCGATCGTCTCGAGCGACGAGGCGAACGAGAAGCGGATGTAGCCGGGCGCGCCGAAGGGCGTGCCGGGCACGGCGGCGACCTTCGCGGCGTCGAGCAGCCAGAGCGCGACGCGCTCGTCGGTGCCGAGCCTCTCGCCGCCGGGCGCCAGGTCGCACAGGCCGCGCACGTCGGCGAAGGCGTAGAACGCCCCCTCGGGCATGCGGCACTTCACGCCGGGCACCGAGCGCAGCCCCTCGACCATGCGCACGCGGCGCTCGGCGAAGACCTTGCGCATCGCCACGAGGTCGTCGCGCGGGCCGAGCAGCGCGGCGACCGCGGCCTCCTGCGCGACGGCGGTCGGGTTGGTCGTGCTCTGCCCCTGGATGACGTCGATCGCCTTGGCGACCGCGACCGGCGTGATGCTCCAGCCGATGCGCCACCCCGTCATCGCGTACGTCTTGGAGACGCCGTCGACGATGATGAGCCGGTCGCGAAGCTCGGGCGCGACGACGGCCATCGAGACGGGCTGGAACCCGTCGTAGACGAGGTCGGCGTAGATCTCGTCGCAGATGACGTACGCGTCGGTCTTGGCCAGCACCTTCGCGAGCGCCTCGAGCCGCTCGCGCGGGTAGGCCGAGCCGGTCGGGTTCGACGGCGTGCAGAGGATGACCGCCTTGGTGCGCGGCGTGATCTTCGAGGCGAGCTCCTCGGGGGTGAGCAGCCAGCCGTCCTCCTCGCGCGTCGCGGCGATGACGGGCGTCGCGCCGACGAGCCGCACCTGCTCGGGGTAGCTGACCCAGTACGGCGCGGGGATGATGACCTCGTCGCCGGGCTCGTAGAGCGCGAGCGCGAGGTTGAAGAGCGCGTGCTTCGCGCCGACCGAGACGACGATCTGCTCGGGCTTGGGCTCCCAGCCGCGATCGCGCGCGGTGGCGGCGCAGATGGCCTTCTTCAGCGCCGCGGTGCCGGTGACCGCCGTGTAGTGCGACGCGCCCGCGTCGATGGCGCGCTTGGCCGCGTCGCGGATGAGCTGCGGGGTGTGGAAGTCGGGCTCGCCGACGCCGAACGCGAAGACGCGGTGCCCCTCCTCGCGCAGCTTGGCGGCGCGGGCGGACATGGCGAGCGTGGCGCTCGGGGCGACGGCGGAGAGGCGAGAGGCGAGCGTGGTAGGCACGGCTGGCGTCTTAGCGCGCCTGCCGGTCGGGAGTCAGGCTCTCTTTTCCGTCTCGCCGGGAGTCCGACCCGTTTCGCCGTCTCGCCGGGAGTCCGACGGGAGCCAGGCAGACCTCAGACGTGCTTCTCGGCCTCGGCAGACCTCAGACGTGCTTCTCGGCCTCGGCAGACCTCAGACGTGCTTCTCGGCCTCGGAGGGCGTCGTGGCAGCGGCGGGCTTGCGCTCGGCCGGCTCGAGCTGAGCGGCGATCTCGGTGCGCTTGGGGGCGCCCGGGGGGGGCGGCTCGGGCTCGTCGCCCTCGCGCATGCCCTTCTTGAAGTTCTTGATGCCCTCGCCAAGGCCGCGCCCGACGTCGGCGATGCGCGTGCCGCCGAAGAGCAAGACCGCGAGGCCGACGATCAGGAGGATTTCACTGAAGCCGAGACGTCCCATGAAAGCTCCCTCGGCGCCGACCGGCGCACAACCAGCGATCGGGTACCACCTGGCCGACGGTGCCGCAACCTCACGCGCCGCGCCTGCGGCTCGCGAGCAGCAGCAGCGCGAGCAGCACGACGGCGACGAACGCGCCCCCGTCGGCGACGCGGCCCACGCCGATCGGCTCGAACGCGAGGAGCGTCATCGCAACCACCGGGCGCGTAGCATGGCGTGCGCGCGGGCCGCAACGGCGGCGAGCAGCGTCGCCGCGACGGCCGCGAGCGGCACCAGCAGGTAGAGCCTCGGCGCGGCGTCGGCTCGCTCGAGCGCCCCGAGCACGGCGAGCGCCGACAGCGGCCCGCACGCGCCGAGCACGACCGCACCCGGCCTGCCGCGCGGCGCGCCCGCGAGCACGGTGGTCGCCGCGACGAGAGCGCATGAGATGGCCGCCAGCGCGAGCAACCCGGCGCGCGCCAGCGGGTCGAGCGTGGACGCGCGCGCCCAGGGCGCGAGGCCGCGCACCGTCACGGCCCCGAGGTGCGCGCGCACCGGGATCGCAGCGGTGACCTCGGCGCGCACGTCCGAGAGCTCGGCCGAGCGCAGGTCGTCGGCCATCGACGCCGACCTCGCCGTGAACGCGACCGGCGACCCCGGCAGGCGCCCCGCGAGCCGCGGCGCGGCGGGGGGGTCGCACAGCCAGGTGAGGCCGACGAGCGGCACGTCGACCACGCGCCGCGACGTCGAGGCCGCGCACGCGACGCGCGCCTGCTCGACGAGC
>CAITLX010000471.1 GCA_903893335.1 uncultured delta proteobacterium
CGTCCAGCGGAGCGTCCTGCGCGGCGTCGCTCCCCCCCTGCCCCGCTGCGCCCCCCGATGGCCCGCCGTCGGCGTCGCCCGACGTCGTCCCACCGCAGGCAGAGGCGAAGAGCGCGGCGGCGAGCGTCGCGCTCCCGAGCGCCCACCCGCCGAAACGCCGCGCCCTCGGTCGGGCGGTCGTGAGAGCCGAGCGGTCCGCGAGAGGCCCCATCCCCCATTTCTAGGCCCTGGAGGCCACCGGCGGCAACCGGGAGCGGGCGCGCCTGGACGGGTCGGTTCGCCCCGGCCGACGGGCTGAAGCGCCCCTTGGCAGAAATCGTACGCGCCTGCCCTCAAGGTCCCTCTGCGCCGACCGTTCAAGGGATCGGATGCCCGGGGTTCCCAGGCAGCCAGGTGTCGCTCGTCCCTGCACCCAAGCCGTCGAGGTCTCGATGAACGTCCGATCGCACAGGAAGATGTGGCTCGCAGTAGCCAGTCTCCCGCTGTCGTTCGGCGCGCTCACCACCCGCGCCGCGCGCGCCCAGTCGGTCCCTCCGCTGCGGCAGTCGGTGCCCCCGCGCGTCCTGTCGCTCCCCCCGGCGAGGTGCGGCCGTCGCTCCGCCGCGCGCGCGAGCATGGCGGCCCCCGCCCTCGCGGCGGCCCCGGCGGCTGCGGACGCCGACGAGGCGCAGGACTGCCCCCCGACCGCGTCGCTCGCCGAGCTCACGGCGAGGGCCAACGCCCCGGTCGCGCGTCAGGCGCCCTCGATCGGCGCTTCGCCCGACCCCTCGCCCGAGGCGGCGCCGCAGGCGGACGCGCCGGCGCAACCGGCCGCCTCGGAGCCCGCCCCCCCGAGCGGCTACTTCGCGGGCGCCTACCTCACCACCGACTGGGGCGGCGCGCGACCCTGGCTGCAAGAGCACGGGGTCGATCTCTTCCTGCGCTACACCTCCGAGGGCTTCGCGCGCGTCCGCGGCGGCGCCGCCACCTCCGACGCCCGCGCCTTCCTCGGGAGCTTCGTCGCCGGCGTCGACGTCGACACCGGAGTGCTCGGCGCCTGGAAGGGCGGGACGCTCCACGCCCACATGCAGGCGCTGCACGGCGACGGCGTCTCGGCCAAGCACCTCGGCGTGCTGCAATCGGCCAGCAACCTCGAAGCCGAGCGCTTCGCGACGCTCGCCGAGGTCTGGTACCGACACGAGTTCTTCGACGGCAAGCTCGCGCTGAAGGTCGGCAAGCAGGACGCGAGCGTCGATTTCGCCGCGAGCGACTTCGCCTCGGGTCTGCTCAATGCGTCGTTCGGCGTCTTCCCGACGCTGGCGCTCACGACCTACCCGCAATGGGGGCTCGGCGTCGCTGCCTTCGTCACGCCAGCCAAGTGGCTCACCGTGCAGACTGCAATCTACGACGGCGCCCCCGATGGCAATGCGCCGCTCGGTGGCACCACGGCGTTCGACGCCGAGGGGGGGCACCTCCTGGTCGGCGAGGTGCAGCTTCACCTGGCGCCGCTGCTCGGCCTCGCGAGCGGCACGCTGCGGCTCGGCGGCTGGCGCCACACGGGCGACGCGCCGGCGCTCCAGGCCTCGGCGGACGACACCTCCGAGCGCACGTTCGCGGGCAACTACGGCGCCTACGGCATCCTCGACGCGAAGCTCTATGGCCCCTCGGGCGAGGGTCGCGAGGGCGAGGGCCTCGGCGTCTTCCTCCAGGCGGGCGTCGCCCCCGAGGACCGCAACGAGACGCGCATGTACCTCGGCGGCGGATTGGCGTTCACCGGTGCCATCCCGGGGCGGTCGGCCGACGTGGCGTCGCTCGGCGTCGGCCACGCCGAGATGGCCGGAGCGGTCCGAGCGCTCGAGGACCGCACGTCGGAGACCGTCGTGGAGCTCTCGTACCGGGCGCCGATCACCGGCGCGATCTCGGTGCAACCCGACGCCCAGTACTTCGTTCGACCTTCCGGCGACGGTGGCGTGCCCAACGCCGCGGTGGTAGGAATTCGAATGGTTGCCAGCCTGTGATGTTCGATCCGTGGAGGACCCGATGTCTCGATCTTCGATAGTGCCCATCGCCCTGGCGACCGCCTGCATCTCCATCGCTCCCGCCGCCGCCGCCGACGGCCGCTCGGTCGCCCCGCCCGAGGCCCCCGCGGCTGCGTCCGCCACCAGCGCGTGGTCGTGCGTCGCCTCCGCGCGCGTGCGCGACCAGATCGTCGGCACGGCCTGGGGCACCGGCGCGACCTCGCGCGACGAGGCCGCCTCCGACGCCCTCCAGCGCTGCTCGAGCCGCGCCGGCGCGCGCACCTGCGAGGTCCGCCGCTGCTGGAACAAGCCCGACGGCTCCTGAGCAGGCGCCTCGGCGCTCTGCCGAATCAGGCCGGAGCTTGCGCCTCCGCGACCGGCGACCGCCGCTTGCCCGGCTTCAGGTGCTCGGGCCACGCCTCGGGGTGGTCGGCGGGCACGACGGTGATCGTCCCGCCGTCGGGGCGCAGCAGCTCGGGCATCGGGCAGCGCAGCACCTGGCTCGCCACGACGAGCCCCGTGAGGTGCGCCCCCATGACGCCGTGGCTCAGCGTGCTCGAGCCGCACAGGTACAACCCACCAATCGAGGTGCGCAGCGGCTGCGCGAAGGGGCCAATCTGCAGCAGCGACTTCTCGGTGCCGTAGAGGTTGCCGCGCGTCGCCGCGCAGTAGTGCTCATTCGACAGCGGCGTGCCCAGCTCGGCGAACACGACGTGGTCGGCGACGCCCGGCACGACGTGGCCCACCATCTCGAGCATCTGCGCCATCAGCGCGCGCTTGGCCGTCTCGTAGCTCTCGGGGCGAGCGCCGTGCGCGGACTCGGACCAGGCGCGGAACGCGTCGTAGCCGACGAAGGCGAACGACTCGAGCGTGTGCACGCCGCCGTACGACTTGCTCCTGTCCTTCAGCGTCGTCGCCGTGACGAAGCCGCCGGGAATGGCCCCCTGCCCCGGCGTCCACGACTGCAAGCCCTTCTGGTAGGTGCCCTCGACGTCGGCGCCGCCGAAGTACCAGTAGTTGCCCGAGTCGAGGCCCATCGCGGGGAGATCGAGGTCGGTCGCGAGGAACAGGCTGATGGCCGAGGTGGACCAGCGCATGCGCGCGAGGCGAAAGCGCTCGGCGCGCGACAGAAGCTCGACGCCGACCAGGCGCCGCAGCGTCACGTCCGGGTCGGCGTTGCTGATGACGACGCCGGCGCGGATCTCGGTGCCGTCGGCGAGGCGCACGCCGATGGCCTTGCCCCCCTCGACGAGGATGCGCGACACGGGCGTGCGCACGCGAATCTCCCCCCCGGCGCGCCGCAGCGCGCGCACGAACGCGCGCGGGATCGAGCCGCCGCCGCCGCGCGGGTAGTACCCGCCGCCGAAGTAGTGCGACTGGATGGCCGCGTGGATGACGGCCGGCACGGCCGACGGGGGCAGGCCGTGATCGCCCGCCTGCGCGCCGAGCACCGCGCGCAGGCGCGGGTCGCGCGCGTGGTGCGCGATGAGCGCCCCCGCGGTGCGGAGGGCCCAGCGCGCGACCGTGGGGGCGGTGCGCGGGAGCTTGAGCACGTCGGCGAAGCTCTCGAAGCTCATCAGCGCGTTGAGCTCGCGCCCGATGCGCCCGATGTCGTCGAAGTAGCCCGCGATGCCCGCCCGCTCGGCCGGGAACCGCGACGCGAGCGCATCGACGAGCCTGTCCTTGCCCTTGGGGAAATCGAAGCGGTCGCCCGGCCCGTCGCCGAGCAGCACGTGGTCGTAGCCGTCGGGGTTGAGCTCGCAGAACACGAGATCGGACCCGAGGCCGAGCCCCTCGTACATCGCGCGGAGCATGCCCCCCTCGCGAAGCTCGCCCAGGTAGTGCACGCCGGGGCTGAAGCGGTAGCCGCCGAGGCTGAACGAGTGGCACCAGCCTCCGGGCAGGTAGTGCTGCTCGAGCACGACGACCTTCTTGCCCGCACGCGCCAGCGCCACCGCGGCCGCGAGACCGCCCGCCCCCGAACCGATCACGACGACGTCGACGTCCATGGCAGCCCTCCGTGGTGCCGCGCATGATGCGCGCATCGCGCCGAAAGCACGAGCGCCGCGCGCGGAGCGCATTGCCACCGGCGCCCGGCGCGTGTTTCGCTGCGCACAACGCCATGTCGCCCCGCAGCCCCCTCGCCCTCGCCCTCGCCGCGCTCTCCGTCCTCGCCCCGTGCGCCTGCTCGTCGAGCGACGCCGCGCCCGCCGAGGCGCCCGCCGCCGACGCCGGCGTGCCGACGACGTCGTACGGCGTGCCGCTCGACCCGCAGAGCCCGTGGCCGAAGTTCCGCGGCAACGCGCCGCAGGACGGCCGCGGACGCGCCCACGCCTCCGCCACGGGCGGCGCGCGCTGGGCCTACCCGACCGCCAAGGGGATCTTCAGCTCCCCGGTCGTGGGGCGCGACGGCACGGTCTACATCGGCTCGGCCGACCGCACGTTCTACGCGCTCGGGCGCGACGGCACCCTGCGCTGGAAGGAGCTGACCGGCGAGATCATCGACTCGGCGGCGCTGCTCGACGACCGGGGGCGCGTGACCTTCGGCTCGGGCGACGGCAAGCTGCGCTCGCGCGACGCAGCCACCGGCGCGGTCGTCTGGACGACCGACGCGGACGACCCCAAGGTCAACAAGGCGTTCATCAACTGGTTCGAGGGCAACGTGGCCATCGGGCGCGACGGCGCGCTCTGGGTGCCCAACGACGACTTCTTCGTCTACCGCGTCGATCGCGACACCGGCGCCATCGTCACGCGCCTGCTCATGCCCGACCAGACCTGGTCGTCGCCGGCCATCGACGTCGGCACCGGCGCCGCGTTCGTGGGCAACAACAACCTCTTGCCGCTGCTGGGCAAGAACACGTTCGCGTTCGACGCCGACGGCGGCGCCCTGTGGTCGGCGTCTTCGCTCGGCAGCGTCGCGGCGAGCCCGCTGCTCACGCCCGACGGCCACGTCGTCGTCGGCGGCTTCGACGGCTACGTGCGAGCGTACGACGCGAAGACGGGCGCGCCCCTCTGGGCCACCGCGACGCGCGATCACGTCTACGCGAGCCCCGCGCTGCTGCCCGACGGGCGCATCGTGCAGCCGTCGTGCGACGGCACGATCTACGCGCTCGCCCCCGACGACGGCCACGTCGTCTGGCAGTTCGACACGCGCGAGCCGATCCGCTCGTCGCCCGCGGTCGACGCCGACGGCAACGTCTACGTCGGCTCCGGCGAGGGGCGGCTCTTCGTGCTGACCAAGGACGGCGCGCTGCGCTTCGCGCGCCGCCTCATCTCGGGCGACCGCAACGATCTCAACGCCTCGCCCGCGCTCGGCGACGACGCCGTGTTCATCGCGGGCGAGTCGGGCGAGATCTTCAGCGTCCCCTACGACGACTGCCTGCGACCCGACGCAGCCGCCGACGCCACCTGCATCGTCGATCCGAAGGAGGACCTGCCCGACGCGGGCGCGCACCTCCTGTTCACGACCTCGTTCGGCGCGCTGCTCGACGCGCCCCCCGCCGCCATCGACGCGAACCAGGCGCTCGCCGCCGCGCTGCTCGTGCGCGAGGCGGGCGACACGCGCCTCGCCATCCTCGACCCGGCGAGCGTGGTCGTCACGATCGACCCGCCCGCCGACGTCACCGCCGACGTGGCCGGCGACGGCAAGTTCGTCACCGTGACGCCCACCTCCGGCTTCACCGCCGGCGCCGACGGCAAGGTGCACGTCTCGATCGCCGCCGATTACCTGGTCGATCTCGATCGCGACGGCCTCAAGCTCTCGGGGGGCAA
>CAITLX010000472.1 GCA_903893335.1 uncultured delta proteobacterium
CCGTAGGGCACCGCGCCGGTGCGCTCGCCGCGGCCACGCTTCACCGCGAGGGCGGCGCGGGTGCGGGCCCGGATGAGCGCGCGCTCGTACTCGGCGAAGGCATCGACCATCCGGCGCATGAGCATGCCCGAGGGGTCGTCGGCGTCGTCGCCCCCCTCCCCGGCCGCCGACACGATGCGCGCGCCGTGGCGCTTCACGAGGCTTTCGAGCATCGCCGCGAGCACGACGTCGCGAGCGAGGCGGTCCCGCTTGGCGACCACCAGGGCGCCCGCGCCGTGCGCTTCGAGGGCATCGACCGCGGCGAGCATCGACGGGCGCTTGTCGAGCGGAGCGCCGCCGCTCACGCCTTGATCGACGAACCACGCGACCACCGTGACCCCGTTGGCGAGCGCCCAGCGTTCGATCGCCGCGCGCTGCGCCTCCGGCCCGAGCGCCTGCTCCTCGGTGGACACCCGCAAGTACGCGACGGCCGTCGTTCGCTCGCCCTGCTTGGTTCGCTTACCCATGCGGACACCATAGATACCGTTGGTATCGTTGTCAACGACGCGCCACTTCTGTACACAGACCGGTCGGTGTGTGTACACGCGGAGGTCGTCGAGGCGCTCCGTCACGGCTTCGCCCTCGTCGCCTGCTCGTCCCGCAAGCCACGCCACGCTCACGAGGCGTCCTCGTCGTCCGGCTCGGGCGTCAAGCCAGGTGCGTCAGCCCCCATCGCCGCGAGCAGGGCGCGTGCGTCCGCGGGGCCACGCTTCATCGCGCCCTCGCGCGCCGCAAGCTCCCACGCCGCAAGTTCATTCTGCCGCGCGTCGTTCGCGAGGGCGGAGGCCCGACGCATCAGCTCGACGTCGCCGAGGTCGGCGCCGCGGGCGTAGAGAAACCTTGACGCTCCGAGGGCGAGCGCCGCGCTCTCGACGAGCGCGCCGGCTCCCGCCGAGAGCGTGCCTCCGTGCGCGGCGGCCAGCTCCGCCCGCCGGTGCGAGGCGTAGCGCCGACCCCACCGCGCAAACGCACGAAACGCCCCCGTGGCGCGCTCGACGTCGAGCAGGCCCCTTGCCCCCGGCCGCAGCCGCTGCGCCCTTGCAGCGGCGTTTCCGGCCACCCAGCGGCCGTTGGCCCCGCGGTCGGCGCGGACCGCGATCGACGTCGAGGCGGCCGGTAGCTCGTCGGCGGGCAAGACCTCGATACGAGGCACCCCAGCGCCGAGGCCATGCCCGCGTCGAAGCGTCACGACGTCACCTCCGCGCCGTCGCGCTTCCGGGGCACGGACACCGAGAGAGAGGCGCCCACCCTGGCGATCGTCGAGCCCTCGGGAAGCGCCCGCCACGTCTGCTTCCCGCTTCCGCCCCCTATAGGGGCGGGAAGCAGGAAGCGGCCGCTCGTGGCCTCCGACCGGGAAGCAGACGGGAAGCAACCGGGAAGCGTGGGAAGCAACATCAGTCCTCCTTCGAGGGGGTTGGGGCTTGGAGCCGGAACCCGTCCGGACCTCCGACGACGCGACCATCGGCGACCATGCGCGTGAACGCGGCGAACTTGGTCTTGGCGCGGCCGCTCACGAGTTCGACCGCCTCCGTCCTTGTCTTCGGTGCAACCACCGCCCGCATGAGTGCCGCGGCGATCTTCTTCTCCACCTCGGCGATCGCGCGCTCCTCCCTCGCGTCCGTCGTCGCCCCGGGGTCGTCACCGTCGGGCATCGGCACCTCGGCGAACGTCGCGCGGGCGTGGTCGAGGCGGAGACGGAACGGCGGGCGCCGGCCGACGCGGTTCTTCGCGATCGTGACGTCGATCAGGTCCACCTCGTCCTTGACGCTCCGAAGGACCATCGCGAAGTCG
>CAITLX010000473.1 GCA_903893335.1 uncultured delta proteobacterium
CGGGCGGCGCAGGCGCCTCGTGCAGATCGAGGTGATCGAGGTCGAGCGCGAGCGGCCCGAGATCGTCGAACCGCACGTCGCGCGACGCGGGCACCTGCGGCACCTGCGGCGCCACCGGAGCAGGTGCCGCCGCAGCGGCGTTCGGGTCGAGCCCCGCGCGCCACGCCTCGCGCTCGGCCTTTCGAACGGCGCCCTTCTCGAACATCTTCTGGCGCTTGCGCGCGAGGGTGGTCGTCGCGACGTCGCCGAACCGCGCCGTGGCGCGGTTGACGTCGCGCGTGTACGTCCCGTCCTCGATCTGCCGGCAGATGCGCGCCCAGTACTGCTGGTACGTGTTGTACCGAGAGTTGACCGTCTGCAGCTTGAAGCGCAGCACCGCGTTGCGGACCTGCTCGCGGCGCAGGACCCAGAGTCGGCGGTCGACGTCCTTGCGGTAGATGAGGGGCTCGATCTTCTCGATCCCCATGAAATACTGGTCGTAGAGCGCTCGCAGGCGCTCGACGCGCTCGCCGAGCTCCTCGATCGCGACCTCGAGCTCGCCGGCCTCCACGCTGCCCTAGAGGGGGACGACTTTCACGTCGTCGAAGCAGACCGGGACGTCCCAGTCGTTGAAGCCGAAGTGGTCGTGCCCGGGGCCCGCGAGCGGCTCGGGGTCGGTGAAGCGGAACATCGTCTGCTCGCCCACCGACCAGACGAGCGTCTTGCCGTCGGCGCGCTCGAGCTTGAAGTGGTAGGCCTGCCCCGCGGCCACCGGGCGCGCGCGCTCGTCGTCGCTGCCGGGCAGGATGCGCATCTCGTGGCGATCGGTCGCGTGCTCGTTGAGCCGCGCGAGCACGTGGAACGTGTTCTTCCAGCCGCCGAGGATGGCGAGGTAGCTCGTCGCGTCGGTGTACGAGGCGCCGGTCGCGGCGCTGGCGCCGTCGCCGAAGATCTCGCACTTGAGGTCTCCCTCGGGCGACTGGCTCACGGCGTCGAACTCGATGCGCACGTTGTCGGGCAGCGTGCGCGCGAGCCACACGGGGTGGTTGCGCACGCCCTTGCCGCAGAGCCGACCACCCTCGATGCGCCAGGCGTCGCTGGTGGTGCGCCAGTCGCCGCCGATGCCGGCGCGCTCGAAGGAGTCGGCGAAGCCGGCGCCGAGCGGCGAGGAGGCCGCGGTCGGGCGCGCCACCGAGCCGACCTGCTGCGGTCGCAGCGCGGCCTTCGCCTTCGTGGGGCTGGTCGCGGCGGGCGCGCCTGCGTCGGTGGAGGCGGGGCCGTTGGGCACGCACGCGGCGAGGGCGACGGCGAGGAGCGGAGCAGACGAGCGCACGCGGCGACTCTACCACACGGCCCGCGTGGTCGTGGCTGGCGGCGCTCGCGGTTCGAGGGTAAGGAACCGCGCGCATGCACCCGATCGTGTTCCGCATTCCGCTGCCGCACTGGACGCTCCCCTTCGGCATCGGCGAGCTGCACGCGCTGCCGATCTACAGCTACGGCGTGATGCTCGGCCTGTCGTTCGTGGTCGGCTGGTACCTCACGCTCGGCCTCATCAAGCGCGACTTCACCGCGGCCTACAACGAGGCCACGGGCCTCGCCTTCGTCGAGAAGTTCGCCAACTGCTACGTCGTCACCGCGTTCAGCGCGCTGCTCGCGTCGCGCCTGCTCTACGTCGTCACCAACCTCGACGAGTTCCACACGCTCAAGGACCTCTTCGCGCTGCGCCGCGGCGGGCTCGTGGCGTACGGCGGCTTCCTCGGCGGTTTCGTCGGCTCGCTCGCCTACCTGCGCATCATCCGCGTGCGCCTGCTGCCGTGGGCCGACGCGGCCGTGCCGAGCCTCGCGTCGGGCCTGATGATCACGCGCATCGGCTGCTACCTGTTCGGCTGCGACTTCGGCAAGCCGCTGACGGGCGCGGCGCCCGAGTGGCTCAAGACGCTCGGCACCTTCCCCCACTGGCCCGAGGGCACGCTCGATCACGGCTCGGGCTCGCCGGCCTGGGTGCACCACGTGCAGCACCGCGGCCTCGGCATGGAGTCGGTCGCGTCGTTCCCCGTGCACCCGACGCAGCTCTACGAGTCGGCCGTCGGCCTGTCGCTGCTCGTGCTGCTGCTGTGGGTGCGCCGTCAGCAGAAGTTCCGCGGCCAGATCTTCCTCGTCTTCACCTTCGGCTACGGCCTGCTGCGCTTCCTGCTCGAGATGCTCCGCGACGACGTCGAGCGCGGCGAGTACGGCCCGTCGATGGCCGAGCACGTCATCCTCCCCGGCGCGCTGGCCGCGCTGGCGCTGGCCTACGCCGTCGGCATCGCGCCGACCCTCAAGGAAGTCGTGCTGCGCCGCGTGACGCAGGTCGCGGCGTTCGTGCCGGCCGTGGTCGCCTACCTCGTCTTGCGCCCCGAGACGTTCGGCGAGCAGTCGCTCGTGCAGCTCTCCACCTCGCAGTGGGTGGCGCTGCTGACGGCCGTGCCGGCCGCCATCGCGTACGGCATCTATGCCAAGGCCGCCGCGGCGCACCCGGGCAGCGCGATGACCCTCGGGCTCGAGGGCATGCAGATCGTCGCCGACGCCGACGCCGAGCCGGCCGCCGGAGGCCACGAGGCCGACGACGCCGACGACGCCGACAAGGCGGCTCCGGGCGCCTCCTGACGAGCTGGGCGAGCGCGTCCGTGTCGCTCAAGCTCGGCCCCGACGGCCTGCTGCCCGCGGTGGTGCAGGACCGCCTCACGGGGCAGGTCCGCATGGTCGCGTGGATGAACGCCGAGGCCCTCGCGCGCACGCTCGCGACCGGCCGCGCCACGTTCTTCAGCCGCTCGCGCGGGGCGCTCTGGGTGAAGGGCGAGACGAGCGGGCACACGCTGCACGTCGCGCGGGTGTGGGCCGACTGCGACGCCGACACGCTGCTCGTCGAGGTCGATCCGGCGGGGCCCAGCTGCCACACCGGCAGCCCGAGCTGCTTCTTCCGGCGCGTCGAGGCCGAGGGCGACGGCGCCCCACGCATCGTCGACGAGCCGGTCGACGCGACGGCGCTCATCGAGCGCCTCGAGCGCACGATCGAGGCGCGGCGCGACGCGAGCGCCGGGGCCAGCTACACCCGGTCGCTGCTCGACGCGGGCGCGCCGAAGATCGGCGCCAAGCTCCGCGAGGAGGCCGGCGAGCTCGCCGACGCCATCGCCGCCGAGAGCGACGAGCGCGTCGCCTCCGAGGCCGCCGACGTCGTCTACCACCTGCTCGTCGGGCTGGCGTCGAGGGGCGTGCCGTTTCGCGCCGTGCTCGCGGAGCTCGACCGCCGCTTCGGCACGAGCGGCCACGCCGAGAAGGCCGCGCGAGGCCGCCCCGCCTGAGCCTGAGGAGGCCAAGGGGCTGGCCCCACACGGGTGGCTCGGTTTGGCCACGAAGGGCCATGGGTTTGACCCCACGCGGGTGGCTCGGGTCGGCCTCCGATGGTCAGGGGTTTGACACCCTTTCCGGCGGCTCGATATCCTCCCCGGTCCCGCACGTCGCGCGATTCTGCGCCCGGAGCCGTCCAAGCCCATGTCGATCCGTGTCCTCGTCTTTGAGAGCGACCCCTCCTTCGCCGCCGAGCTGTCGAGCGAGCTGGGGCGCCTGGGGTGTGCCACCACCATCGTCGACGACGGCAACGTGGGTCTGCAGTCGGCCACGAGCGAGCGCCCCGACCTGATCTTGCTGTCGATCGAGCTGCCGCGCATGAACGGCTTCTCGGTCTGCAACAAGCTGAAGAAGGACCCGTCGCTCAAGGACGTGCCGCTCATCATCATGTCGAGCGAGTCGAGCGACGAGACGTTCGAGCAGCACCGCAAGCTGCGCACGCGCGCCGAGGACTACGTGCACAAGCCCGTCGCGTTCGGCGAGCTGCTCCAGCGCATCGCGCCGTTCGTCGATCTGGGCGCTGCCGCGGGCGACACGCTCGCCGACGGCGGCGACGAGATCGTCATCGACGACGCCATCGAGATCGACGACGCCGAGACGCTCGACGCCGACGCGCTCGACGAGGAGCCCACGGGCCAGCACGCGGTCAGCGCCCCGGGCGCGCACCTGTCGTGGAAGGGCAAGCCGGTCGACGACGAGGTCGATCACTTCGCCGACGACGCGTTCGATCGCATGATGGAGGGCGACGGGCTCGGCGAGGGGCCGGGCCACCTCCAGCTGACCGCGCCGACGCCCATCCACTCGGGCCTCGCCAACGTCGCCCCGACGGTGATGCCGTCGCCGGCGCTGCACGGCAACCCTCCGCCGCTGCCGCCCCCCCCGCGCACCGCGGCGCCGGTCGCGCCGCCCCCGCCCCTGCACGAGCCGGCGCACGAGCCTCCGCACGTGCCGGCGTTCGCGTCGTCCGCGGCGCAGGTGACCGTCGCTGCGCCGCCGCTGCACATGGATGCCGACGACGCGCAGGTGGTCGAGCTGCACGTGCAGAACGAGCGCGTGGCCACCGAGTTGCTCGAGGCGCGCGCCGAGGCCGCCCGCCTGACCGCCGAGCTCGCGTCGGCCCAGGCCGAGGTCGAGCGGGCAGCCGCGGCTGCCGCAGCCGCAGCGCAGCACGACGCGACGGCAGGCGCCGAGCTCACGCACCTGCGCGAGGAGGTCGAGGCGCTGCGTGGCCAGATCGCCGCCTCGGCGAAGGGGCGCGGGGTGTCGAGCCGCGAGTTCCTCGATCTGCGCGAGGCGCTCAACAAGAAGGACAAGGAGATCCTCGCGCTGCGCGACCAGATCTCGCGCACCGAGAAGGACCTGCTCGACGCGCGCGACGGCGCGCTCGCCCTCGAGCGCGAGCGGGCCGACCAGGACGACCGCGTCGCCGCCCTCGAGAAGGAGCTCTCGGACGCTCGCTCGCTCGTCGAGAGCCTGAAGGCCGACAAGGACCAGGCCGCGAAGCGCGCCGACGACTACAAGTCGCGCGGCGACAAGACGCGCGCCGAGCTCGAGGCGAAGACCGCCGAGCTCGCGACGGCGCGCCAGCGTCACCTCGAGGAGTCGGCCGCGAACGCGTCCGCGCACGCAGCCGCCCTCGCGAGCGCGCTCGAGCAGGCCGGGGCC
>CAITLX010000474.1 GCA_903893335.1 uncultured delta proteobacterium
GCCCGCCCGCGCCGCCTCGAGCTCCGCGCCGAGCGCGGGGCGCCGCGCGATCGCCAGCACGAGCGGCAGCGTCACCTTCCCCTCGGAGACGTCGGCGAACAGCGCCTTGCCCGTCGCCTCGGGGTCGCCCGCGTAGTCGAGCGCGTCGTCCACGAGCTGAAACGCGACGCCGACGCGCTCTCCGAAGCGACCGAGCGCCTCGCGCGCCGGCTCCGGCGCGTCGGCTGCCCAGGCGCCCGCGCGCGCAGCCCAGCCGAACAGCGACGCGGTCTTGTCCTCGAGGATGCGCGCGTAGGTGGCCTCGGAGGCGTCGAGCCGCGCGCGCCCGCGCAGCTGCACGATCTCGCCGTCGACCAGCCGCCGCAGCGTCGCGAGCAGGCCTGGCAGCGCCGCAGGCGCGGCGGCGAGGGTGCGGTCGAGCGCGTGGGTGAGCAGCAGATCGCCCCCGAGCACGCTCACGGCGTTGCCCCAGACGCGGCGCGCGGTCGGGCGACCGCGGCGCTCCTGCCCGTCGTCCACCACGTCGTCGTGCAGCAGCGTCGCGGCGTGCACCAGCTCGGCCACGACGCCCAGCTCGCGAGCGGCCGCGGGCACCGAGCCGAAGCAGGCCGACGCGAGCAGCACGGTGATGGGGCGCACGCGCTTGCCGCCCGAGCCGACCAGGTGCGCGGCCGCGGCGGTACCCGGGGAAGCCCCGTCGGCGCACGCCGCCGCGAGCGCGCCTTCGACCCAGGCCAGGTCGTCGGCGAGCAGGCGCTGCACGTCGGCGAGCCTCGCAGCGGGGCGGCCGATCAGGTGCGCGTCGCGGGCGGTGTCGGCGAGCAGCCGGGCTGCGGCGTCGGTGGCGAGGAGGTTCATGCGGGGGGCGAGGACACGCGCTTCTGAAGTTTCAAAAGCATTTGAACTATGCGAGACCTGCCGCCGGCGTCAAGGCGCGACGGTCGATGCGGCCCTGCGTTGACGAGGTTCGTGCCGGGGCGGTATGGGACGCTGCGTGCACGCTCCCGAGGACGACCCGCTCGCCAGCGCCCGACGGCGCGGACGACGCGCCGCGTTCGCGGCCTACTGGGTCGCCGTCGTCGGGTTCATCCTCGTTTCTGCGGCGCAAATCACGCAGCAGGTCTGGGCGCCGGCTACCGCGGGCCAACCCGCGAGCTGCAAGGACGGGCTGCGCGCGCTCGCCCAGGCGATCGACCGCGCCCGCGAGGCCGCCGAGGCCACCGACGTCGACGAGGACGGCGCCCTCGAGCGCTACCGAGCCGCTCTCCTGCCCACCTGGGCAGCGCGCGACGAGGTGGCCTCCGCCTGCCGCGGCGACAAGAAGCTGCACGCCGCGCTCGACGCTATCGACCGACTGAGGTACGCCGAGGAGCACGCGGTGCGGCGCGAAGCCGCTGAGCTCGCCCCGCTGCGCCGCACGGTCCGCGAGCTCATGGCACGCGACCTCCTCCCCTGACGCGCGCGTCACCGACGCGCGCTGCCCGCCCCCAAGGATCGCCACGGATGACATCTTCTCTCGCTCCCGCTGCTCCCGAAGCCGCGGCGCCGCCGCTCACGTTCGACGCCCTGCCCCTCTCGCGCGAGACGCGCCAGGCCATCGCGGACATGGGCTTCACGCACCCCACCCCCGTGCAGCTCGCGGTGTTCGAGCCCGCGACGCGCGGCGCCGACCTCGTCGTGCAGGCGCGCACCGGCACCGGCAAGACGCTCGCCTTCGGGCTCCCCATCGTCGACGCGCTCGTGCGCCGCGACGTCGCGCAGGTCCAGGTCCTCGCGCTCTGCCCCACCCGCGAGCTCGCCCTCCAGGTCTGCGCCGAGCTCGAGCGCGTCGGCCGGCACCGCGACGTGCGCCCCATCGCCGTCTACGGCGGCGCCCCCATGGGCAAGCAGATCGACCAGCTCGCCAGCGGCGCGCAGGTCGTCGTCGGCACCCCGGGCCGCGTGCTCGACCACCTCAAGCGCGGCACGCTCGACCCCTCGGCCATCCGCCTGCTCGTGCTCGACGAGGCCGACGAGATGCTCTCGATGGGCTTCGAGCGCGAGCTGCACGCCATCCTCGAGCGGCTCCCCAAGGAGCGCCAGACGCTGCTCTTCTCCGCGACCGTCCCGCCGGACATCGAGCGCATGGCGCGCGATCGCCTGCGCAGCCCCGAGTTCGTCACGCTGTCGGGCGACGCGGTGGGCGCGCTCTCGGTCACGCACTACGTCTACTTCGTCAGCGGCGACAAAGCCGACGCCCTGGTGCGCATCGTCGAGACCGACGACCCCGAGGGCGCCATCGTGTTCTGCAACACGAAGGCCGAGACCGAGCGCGTCGCCGAGGCGCTCACGCGCGCCGGCTACGACGCCGACTGGCTCAACGGCGACCTGCCGCAGGGCGAGCGCGAGCAGGTCATGCAGCGCACGCGCGAGGGGCGCCTGCGCTTCCTCGTCGCGACCGACGTCGCCGCGCGCGGCATCGACCTGTCGCACCTGACGCACGTCATCAACTTCGACTTCCCCGACTCCGCCGAGCGCTACGTGCACCGCACCGGCCGCACGGGCCGCGCGGGCCGCACCGGCACCGCCATCGCGCTCGTCACGCCGAAGGACATCGGCAACCTCTACATCCTGCGGCTCACCTACAAGATCAAGCCGATCGAGCGCCAGGTGCCGTCGGCCGGCGAGATGCGCTCGCGCGCCGAGGTCGACCTCGTCAACCTCCTGCTCGAGGCCGCCGCCGCGCGACCGCTGACGGGCGACGACCTCGCGCTCGCGCGCCGCGTGCTCACGCACGACGACGGTGAGCGCATCGTCGCCGGCCTGCTGCGCGACC
>CAITLX010000475.1 GCA_903893335.1 uncultured delta proteobacterium
AGCGCCTCGACGTCGCCCGAGCCGCCCTGCGCCGCACCCGAGCCGGCCACCTGCGCGATGAACTTCGCGTTGGTGAGCTGTACCGCGCGCGGGAAGAGCTTCGGGTTGGCGAGGATGCCCGCCGGGCGGAGCCGACGGGGGTCGACGCCGTTCGGCATCTTGATCGACGCGATGTTCGCGAAGACCGTCTGCAGGTTCGCGAGCGCCGTGTCGGCCGAGACGCCCGCGTCGATGCGGGCGTTGCTGGTGAACAGGTTCGAGTACGTGCCCGCGCCCGAGTCCTTCGGGTTGCACTTGTGCGACGCCGAGAAGAAGGGCAGGCCGTCGTACGCCAGGGCGGTCGACGCCGAGCCGTTCTTCAGCAGGCTGACGGCCTGCTTCTGCGGCCAGTAGGCGGCGTACGCGGCGACGTCACGCGACCACTGGGTCGCGAGCTGCACGCCGTTGCCGTCGAGGTCCTCGAACTGCTGGCGGCGGAGCTTCAGGCCCGTGCCGCTGGACTTCGAGGCGTACTCCGTCTCGAGCAGGACCATGTCCTCGAAGGCGATGTTGCCGCCGAGGCCCTGGTCGGTGATCTGGGCGGTGTTGAGGAGCCAGGTGATGATCTCGCGGCGGCTGCCCGAGGGCACCACCTTCATCATCTTGCTCCACCAGAGGTTGGACGCGAGGCGCGTGTACTCGTCCTCGACGATCTTGCGCATGTTCGACTCGAGGTCGAACAGGAAGCTGGGCGTGATTGCGGGCATTGGTCAGGTCTCCTCAGGGGCCGACGGAGAGCGCGCAGGTCCATGCCGCGCCGTCGAAGAAGCAGATCGCGGTGTGGCGCTTCGAGGCCGTCGCGGCCGCGGAGATCGCGGTCGAGCCGTCCTTGTAGGTCACGGTGTGGCCGTTGGCGGAGCCGTCGGCGGTGAAGACGACCATGTCGCCGCGAACGGCGCCGGTCGTGCCGAGCGAGATCGACGAGGCCGCACCGGTGGTCGGCACCTTGCGGTGCACGTTCCGGCCAGGCGTCGCGATGGCGCAGGCGTTGGTGGTGAACTCGAGGTCGGCGCCGGCGGTGAGGCTCTCCTCGTGCGCGGAGTCGAGATCGCCGCTGCCCTCGGGTCCGACGAGCTCGACGAGCACGCCCAGGGCGGCGTCGACGTCGAGGACGACGCCGGCGACGGCATTGCTGCCGGGCAGGATCGAGACCGTCTGGTCGTCGAGGAAGTAGCAGAACTTCCCGATGTCGGCCGAGACGATCGCGTCGCTGGTGGCGCCGTTGACGAAGCGGTAGCCGACGACCTCCTTGGCGAGCTTGACGTTCGCCGACAGGTCACCGGCGCTGCCGCCGCTGTTGTCGACGTTCTCGGCGAAGAGGCCGATCACCTTGAGCGCCGTGTTGGCGGCGGCCTTGGTGACGTAGCCGGTGGCGGTGTCGATGCACGCCGCGCCGCCCTGGAAGACGGAGACGGCGGCGAGCGGGAACTGCTTGTAGGCCGCCCGCTCCTCGCGGATGCGGCGGCTCGAGCTGAGGGCGGTCATCAGACGTTCTCCTTCGTGGCGGCGATGCGCCGACGCGCGTCTTCCGGCGTGAGCACCGGCAGGATCTGGACGTTGCGCTCGAGGCGGATCGCCGCAGAGGCGGGCGCGAGGCCCATCTGGCGGTCGAGCTCGAGCTTCTCGGCGGCCGGGAGCTTGGACTCCGAGCCGTCGACGTTACCGGCGCCGCGGGTGGCGGCGACGGAGGGCTGGGCGGACGCTGCAGGCGACGTGGCCGGCTTCTGGCCGCGGGGCCAGGTCTTCACCGCGTCGCGCACGACGGCGAGCGGGGTCTTCGCGTGCCCGAGCACGGCGACGACCTCGGCCCCGAAGTCCGGGCGCTGCGCGAGCAGCTTGTCGCGCTCGGCCTTCACCGCGTGGC
>CAITLX010000476.1 GCA_903893335.1 uncultured delta proteobacterium
ACGCGCCAGCTCTCGCTCGGCGAGCGCATGAAGTGCGAGCTCGTCGCCGCGCTGCTGCACCGCCCCGACGTCCTGTTCCTCGACGAGCCGACCATCGGCCTCGACGTCTCGATGCAGCTCACGGTGCGCGAGTTCATCGCGTCGTACGGCGCGCGCCACGGCGCCACCACGCTGCTGACGTCGCACGACATGGGCGACGTCGTCGCGCTCTGCCCGCGCGTCATCGTCATCGACGGCGGGCGCATCCGCTTCGACGGCTCTCCCGACGCGCTCGTGCGCTCGGTGCGCCCCCACAAGCGCATCGGCCTTCGCCTCGCCGGCCCCGCGCCGCGCGAGCTGCTCGAGAAGGTCGGCGCCGTGGTCGAGCTCGACGCGGCGCACGCCGTGGTGCAGGTGCCGCAGGCCTCGCTGCGCGACGCGGTCGCCCACCTGCTCGCTTCGCTCGAGGTCACCGATCTGACCGTCGAGGACCCGCCGCTCGAGGAGGTGCTGCGCGAGTTCTTCTCGACCAAGCCGGTCGAGGCGCCGTGAGGCGCGAGCTCTCGGCGCTGCCCACGCTGCTGCGCATCGGCCTGGCCGAGGCGGTCGCGTACCGCGCCGAGATGGTCGTGTGGATGCTCACGATGACGATGCCGCTCGTGAGCCTCGCGCTCTGGTCGGCGGTCGCCGACGTCGCCCCCGTCGCCGGCTTCGCGTCGGGCGATTTCGCGGCGTATTTCCTCGCGACGCTCGTGGTGCGCCAGGTCACCGGCTCGTGGGTCGTGTGGGAGATGAACCAGGAGATCCGCAGCGGCACGCTCGTGCGCCGCCTGCTGCGCCCCGTCTCGCCCCTGCTCACGTACGCGTGCGAGGGGGTCGCCGCGGTGCCGCTGCGCAGCCTCGTCGCCCTGCCCTTCGCCGTCGCCGGGCTCGTCGCCACCGGAGGCTCGCGGCTGCCGCACGACGTGACGACGTGGGTCGCGTGGGGCGTCTCGATGGTGGGGGCGTGGCTGCTCGGCTTCGCGCTGCTCGCGACGCTCGGCGCGCTCGCGTTCTACCTCGAGAGCACCACGGCGCTGTTCGACGCGTACATGGCGCTCTTCCTCGTCTTCTCGGGCTACCTCGTGCCGCTCGAGCTTCTCCCTGCGTGGGTGCGCGCCGTCGCGCGCGCGCTGCCGCTTCGCTACACGCTCGCGACGCCGGTGGAGATCCTCGTCGGGCGCCTCCCCCGAGCCGCGCTCGCGGGCGAGCTCGCGGCGCAGTGGGCGTGGGTCGTCGCCGCGTGGGCGGTGGCGACCTTCGCGTTCCGGCGCGGCGTGCGCCGCTTCGCCGCGTACGGAGGCTGACCCGATGCGCGGCGCCCTCTCGCTCATCGGGCTTCAGCTGCGCCTGTCGCTGGCGCGCAGCGCGCAGTACCGCTGGGACTTCGTGACGAGCGGGCTGATGACGCTCGTCTGGACGGCCATCGGCGTCATCCCCGTGTTCGTCGCGCTGCACGGGCGCCCGAGCGTCGCGGGCTGGTCGTACGAGGCGGCGCTGGTCGTCGTCGGCTGGTTCACGCTGCTCAAGGGCGTGCTCGAGGGGGCGGTCAACCCCTCGCTCGTGGCCGTCGTCGAGCACATCCGCCAGGGCACGCTCGACTTCGTGCTGCTCAAGCCCCGCGACGCGCAGCTGCTCGTGTCGACCTCGCGCTTCGAGCCCTGGCGCATCGTCGACGTCGTGGCGGGGCTCGCGCTCGTCGTCTGGGCGCTGCACGCGCTCGGGCGCGTCCCCTCGCCCGGCGGCGTCGCCCTCGCGCTCACGCTGCTCGGCGCGGCGGTCGTCGTGCTCTACGCGCTCTGGATCCTGGTCGTCTCGGCGGCGTTCTGGGTCGTGCGGCTCGACAACCTCGCGTACCTGTTCAACGCGCTGTTCGACTTCGCGCGCTGGCCCATCGACGTGTTTCGGGGCCTGGTGGCGCTGCTGTTCACCTACGTGCTGCCGCTCGCGCTGATGACGACCTACCCCGTGCGCGCGCTGCTCGGCACGCTCGAGCCGCGCGTGGCCGTCGCCGCGCTCGCGGGCGCGCTCGCGTTCGCGCTCGTCGCGCGCCGCACGTTTCAGGCCGCGCTCGGTCGCTACACCTCGGCCTCGAGCTGAGCCTCGCGGCCCGACGCGCTCGCGGCGTCAGCCCTGCTCGGGGGGCTCGACCGGCGCGGGCGCGCCGCAGCGCGCGGCGACCACCTGATCGACCAGGTGCGCGACGCGCTCGCCGACGAGCCGCACGATCGTGTCGATGACGCGCTTCTCGTCGAAGTCCTGGCCCGAGCCCCGCTCGTCGCGCCCCGACGGCTGGCAGCAACCCTGCCGCTGCGAGCCCCCGCAGCCGTGCCCATGCTGATGCTGATGATGGTGGTGGTGGTGCGGGTGCTGGCCCCCGTGCTCGTGGCGCGCCCCGCAGCCGCCGCCGTGCTCGTGGCGCTGCGCGCCGCCTCCGTGCTCATGGCGCTGCCCGCAGCAGCCGCCCCCCTGCGCCCGCTCGCTGCGCACGCCGAGTCGCTGCTCGATGGCCTCGAGCCGCCGGAGAACCTCGCCCAACATTCGATCGTCGTGCATCGCTCGCGCTCCTCGGGCCCTCGCGGGCCTCGCCGAAACCGAAGAATACCACTCTCTCCGACCGCTCGCCGTTCGTGTAGGGTGTCGCCCCGCACGCGCCTGCGGCCACCGCCGGCGCGAGCCACGAGGAGCCTGCCCGATGGACCTGTCGTTCACCCCTGCGCAGACCGCGTTCCGCGACGAGGTACGCGCGTGGATTCGCGAGGCCATGCCCCCGCACCTCGCCGAGAAGGCCGCGGTCGACGCGCACTTCGAGATGAGCGAGGTGATGGAGTGGCACCGGGTGCTCCACGCCAAGGGCTGGGTCGCCCCCAACTGGCCGAAGGAGTGGGGCGGACCGGGCCTCGACGTCACCGAGCGCTTCATCCTCACCGAGGAGCTCGAGCTCGCAGGCGCGCCGCAGCTGAGCCCCTTCGGGCTCGCGATGGTCGGGCCGCTGCTGCTGCAGTTCGGCTCCGAGGCGCAGAAGCAGCGCTTCCTCCCCAAGATCCTCTCAGGCGACGAGAAGTGGTGCCAGGGCTACTCCGAGCCGAACGCCGGCAGCGATCTCGCGTCGCTCAAGCTGCGCGCCGACGACGACGGCAACGGGGGCTTCGTGCTCAACGGCCAGAAGACGTGGACGACGTACGCGCAGTACGCCGACTGGATCTTCGTGCTCGCGCGCACCGACGGCTCGGCCAAGAAGCAGGAGGGCATCAGCTTCCTGCTCGTCGACATGAAGTCGCCGGGCCTCACCGTGAAGCCGTTCCTCACGACGGGCGGCACCCCGGCGTTCTGCGAGACCTTCTTCGAGAACGTCGCCGTCCCCGGCGACAACCTCGTCGGCCCGCTGAACGGCGGCTGGACGCTCGCCAAGGCGCTGCTCGGCCACGAGCGCACGCTCATCGCGCACGTCGGGCACTCGGCGCGCGCGCTGCTGCGGCTCAAGCGCATCGCGCAGTCCGCGCAGAAGGACGGCAAGCCGCTGCTCGACGACCCGGTCTTCCGCGCGAAGATCGCGCGCCTCGAGGTGCGCTTCCGCTCGCTGCAGACGACCAACTACCGCGTCGTCGCCGGCGCGCAGCTCGGCAACGCGCCCGGGCCCGAGTCGTCGATCCTCAAGATCCGCGGCTCCGAGACGCTGCAGCACTTGATGGAGCTGACGATGGAGGCGATGGGCCACGACGCGCTCGCCTGGTTCAACCCGCCGGGCGTGGTGCCACCGATCGAGCAGTGGGTCGCCTCCGGCTTCAACTACACGCGCGCCACGACGATCTACGGCGGCGCGAACGAGATCCAGCGCAACGTCATCGCGAAGCTCATTCTCGGCCTTCCTTCGCGCTGAGCCGACCCCGAGGACCCGATGAACTTCGAACTGTCGCCCGACCAGAAGCTCCTCGTCGACACCGCCGCTGCGTTCGCGCGCAAGCAGTCGCCCGTCTCGCGGCTGCGCGAGCTGCGCGCCGACCCCGTGGGCTGGCAGAAGGCCACCTGGAAGCAGATGGGCGAGCTCGGCTGGCTCGCCATGCTCTTTCCCGAGGAGCTCGGCGGCTTCGGCGCGAGCTTCGTCGACCTCTGCCTCGTCATCGAGCAGCTCGGCGCCACGCTCGTGCCCGAGCCCATCGTCCCGTCGGTCGTGCTCGCGGGGCTCCCCCTGCTGCGCGTCGGCAGCGACGCGCAGAAGCAGCGCTGGCTCGCGCCGCTCGCGGCGGGCGACGTGTCGCTCGCGCTCGCCTGGGCCGAGCGCGACGGGCGCTACGACGCCGCCTCGGTGACCACGCGCGCCGAGCGCGCAGGCGCCGGCTGGAGGCTCACCGGTGAGAAGGTGTTCGTGCTCAACGGGCACGCCGCCGACGCGCTGCTCGTCTCGGCGCGCACGTCCGGCGGCCCCCGCGACCGCGAGGGCGTCACGCTCTGGCTCGTCGAGCCGAGCGCTCCCGGCGTCACGGTGCAGCCCATCCAGACGATGGACGGCCACCACGCGGCGATGGTGCGCTTCGACGGCGTCGAGCTCGGCGACGACGCGCGCGTCGGCGCGCTCGGCGGCGGCGTCGCCGAGGTCGAGCGCGCGCTCGACGACGGCGCGGCGGCGAGCTGCTCCGAGGGCGCGGGCATGATGCAGACCGTGCTCGCGATGACGACCGAGTACCTGCGCACGCGCGAGCAGTTCGGCGTGAAGATCGGCTCGTTTCAGGCGCTGCAGCACCGCGCGGTCGACATGTTCGTCGAGTGCGAGCTCGCCAAGTCGATGGCGCTGCTCGCGGCGATCCGCACCGACGGCGACGACGCCGACGAGCGCCGCTCGGCCGTGTCGTGGGCCAAGGCGCAGCTCGGCGAGAGCGGCCGCTACGTCACGCAGCAGGCCACGCAGCTGCACGGCGGCGTGGGCGTCACCGACGAGCACGACGTGGGGCTCTACTTCAAGCGCATGCAGGTGCTGTCCAGCCTCTACGGCGACGACGAGCACCACATCGCCCGCCTCGGCCGTCTGCCGAGCTTCACGCGTGACCTCTGACCCGCCGCGCCGCAGCGACGCGCTCGCCACGCTGGCCGCGCTCTCGCTCGGCTTCCGCTCGCGCTACCTGCGCAGCGAGCAGGTGGTCGCGCAGCTTCGCGCGTGGGCCAACGCGTGGCCCGACATGCTCACGCTGCGCACCCTCGCCCAGACGCCCGAGGGGCGCCCCATCGTCGTCGCCATCCTCGGCGACGAGAGCGCGCCGGCCGTCTGGGTCGACGCCAACATGCACGCGGGCGAGCTGTGCGGCACGCACGTCGCGCTCGGCGTCCTCGAGGACCTGCTCGCGCTGCGGCTCGGCGCGGCGCCGTCGCGGCTCGGCATCCCCGACGCAATCGCGCCGCGGCTGCGCGAGCTGACGGCGTTCATCTGCCCGCGCGTCTCGCCCGACGGCGCCGAGGCGGTGCTCACCGACGGCCGCTACGTGCGCTCGCTGCCCCGCGACGGCCGCATCGGCCAGAGCGCGCCGCGCTGGGTGCACCGCGACGTGGACGGCGACGGCCTCGCGCAGCTGATGCGCGTCGAGGACGCCGCCGGCGAGTGGGTGAGCCTGCCCGAGATGCCCGCCGTGCTCGTGCCGCGGCAGATCGACGACACCGGTCCGTTTTACGCGCTCTACCCCGAGGGTCACATCGAGGGCTGGGACGGCTTCACCATCCCCGAGGCGACCTACCTCTCGGACACGCAGACCGACCTCAACCGCAATTTCCCCTACGGCTGGCAGCCCGAGCCCGCGCAGGCCGGCGCCGGCGACTACCCGTGCAGCGAGCCCGAGAGCCGCGCGCTCGTCGACTTCGCGGGCGTGCACCCCAACATCTTCGTCTGGCTCAACCTCCACACCTTCGGCGGCGTCTTCATCCGCCCGCTCGGCGACGCGCCCGACGCGAAGATGGACGCCCACGACCTCGGCGTGTTTCGCCAGATCGAGGCGTGGAACACAGAGGCGACGGGCTACCCGACCGTCAGCGGCTACCACGAGTTTCTCTACGAGCCCGACAAGCCGCTGCGCGGCGACCTGACCGAGTGGGCCTACCACCAGCGCGGCGCGCTCGCGTACGTCGCCGAGCTCTGGGACCTGCCGCGCCAGGCCGGCATCGAGGTGCGCCGCCCCTTCATCGACACCTTCCAGCGCATGACGCGCGCCGACCTCGCCCGCATCGCGCAGTGGGACCGCGACCACAACGCGTCGCGCGCGGTGCGACCGTGGCGCCGCTTCGAGCACCCGCAGCTCGGACCGGTCGAGCTCGGCGGCATCGACCCGCGCTTCGGCCTGCAGAACCCGCCGCCCGAGCGGCTCGACGAGCTCTGCCGCGCGCATGCGCGCGCGTTCCTGCGCGTCGCGAGCCTCCCGCCGGTCGTGCGGCTCGACCAGGTCCGCGTCGTGCGGCTCGACGCCGAGGTGTCGCGCGTCGAGATCGTCGTGCGCAACCACGGCTACCTCGCGACCTACGGCGCCCACGCCGCGCGCGCGCTGCCCTGGAACGAGCCGCTGCAAGCGCGCCTCGCGTGCCACGACGGCGTCGCGCTCGTCGCGGGCGACGCGCGCCAGAGCCTCGGGCACCTCGAGGGGTGGGGCCGCGGCGCGCACGACTCCAGCTACGCCCTCTCGGTCTCGCGCAGCCGCGGCAACGTGCAGGCGCGGCGCGCTCAGTGGGTCGTGCGCGGCGCCGGCGAGGTGACCGTGAGCGTCTCGTCGGTGCGCGTCGGCCGCGTCGAGCGACGCGCGCGCGTGGGCTGACGCGCGCCCCCCGCAGCGCGCGCCGACCCACTCAGCGAGCTCTCAGCCGAGCACGCCCGACGAACGAACTCTCAGCCGAGCTCGCCCGTCGATCGAGCGCTCAGCCGAGCACGCTCTTCGCGATGACGATGCGCTGGATCTGGCTCGTTCCTTCGTAGATCTGCAGCACCTTCGCGTCGCGCATGAGCTTCTCGACGGGGTACTCCTTGACGAAGCCATTGCCGCCGAAGACCTGCACCGCGTCGACCGCCGTCACCATCGCGGCGTCGGCGCCGTAGGCCTTCGCGAACGACGACACGATCGGGTCGCGCACGCCGTTGTCGAGGTTCCACGCAGCCTTCTGGTAGAGCAGGCGCGTGCCCTCGGCGCGGATGGCCATCTCCGCGATCATCGCCGCGACGAGCTGGTGCTGCGCGATCGGCACGCCGAACGCCTTGCGCTCCTTGGCGTAGGCCACGCACTCGTCGAGGCAGCGGCGCATGAGCCCCGTGGCGCCCGCGGCGATGTCGGGGCGCGTCTGGTTGAAGGTCTCCATCGCGAGCTTGAAGCCCTGCCCCTCGGGGGCGAGCATGTTCGCCTTCGAGACCTTCACCTCGTCGAGGTGCACGACGGCCGTGTCGCTCGCGCGCTGGCCGAGCTTGTCTTCCTTCTTGCCGGGGCGCACGCCGGGCAGATCGCGATCGACGATGAACGCGCCGATGCCCTTGTGGCGCAGCGCCGGGTCGCTCGTCGCGAACACGACGTAGAAGCGCGCGTGGCTCGCGTTGGTGATCCAGCACTTCTGGCCCGTGAGGACGTAGTCGTCGCCGTGCTTGGTGAAGCGCGTCTTGAGCCCCGCGACGTCGCTGCCCGCGTCGGGCTCGGTCGTCGCGTAGCTCGCCATCACCGGCTCGCTCGTCAGCAGGCCGAAGTAGCGCTTCTTCTGGTCCTCGGTGCCCGCGAGCTTGATCGGCGTCAGCGCGAGCTGGTTGGCCGTGATGCTCGTCTGGATGCCGGTGCAGCCGTAGCCGAGCTCCTCGGTGAGCAGCGTGTGCTCGAGCTCGCCCATGCCCGCGCCGCCGTACTCGGGCGGGATGGTGGGGTTGACCAGGCCGATCTCCCAGGCCGCGCGGAACACGTCCATCGGGAAGCGCGAATCGCGGTCGCACTCCGCGGCGACGGGGATGATGCGCTCGCGGGCGAACCTGCGCGCGGTGTCGATGAGGGCTTTCTGCTCCTCGGACAGGCTGAAATCCAGCATGTTGCGTGCTCCGGGTGGGGGGATGTGACGACGAGTGCGCTCTTAGCAGAAGCGGGCGGCGCTCGTGCGTCCGAGATGCGCCTCACGCGTCCGCGAGGCGGTGCCCCGGGCCTTTGCTGGGCCGTCCGAGGCCGGCGTGGTACGGTTTTGAACGGGGTCATGGTCGCCAAGCGTCGCCGATCAGCAGGGTTCACGCTCGTCGAGCTGATGGTCGTCGTGACGATCGTCGGCGTCCTCGCGACGCTCGCAGGGGTCGCCTTCCAGCGGTACATCCACGCCTCCCACGTGAGCGAGGCCACCGCGATGATCGGCTCGATCCGCGGCGCCCAGGAGAGCTACCGCTCGATGCACCTCGTGTACCTCGACGTCTCGGCGACGTTCCCCACGTACTACCCCTCGACCTCGCCCGGCGCGTTCGCCACGGCGTGGCCCGACGCAGGCTTCTCGCACGTGGACCAGTCGCGCTGGGCGCTGCTCGGCGCGCGCAGCGACTCGCCGACCCACTTCGGCTACGCGGTCGCCGCCGGGATGGCCGGCACCACGCCTCCTACGCTCTCCATCGCGAGCCCCCCGGCGTGGGCGACGACGATCGAGCCCTGGTTCATCGTCGAGGCCAAGGGCGACCTCAACGGCAACGGCGTCCCCTGCTACGTCGTCGGCACCTCGTTCACCGGCGAGATCTTCGTCCAGAGCGAGGGCGAGTAGCCCGCGCGCGGCCTCTAGCAAGGGGCCGCGGGCGCAGCCAGGACGATGGGCAGGCGCACCTCGAAGTGCGCGCCAGCGCCGACGAGCCCCGGCAGGCAGGCGATCGAGCCCCCCTGGTTGTCGATGAGCGTCTTGGCCGTCACGAGCCCGAGGCCGAGGCCCGTCTGCTTGGTGGTGACGAGGGGCTCGAACAGCCGCTCGCGCACCTCGTCGCTGACGCCAGCCCCCGTGTCGCCGATGCTCACGACGACCGCGTCGCCGTCACGGCGCGCGTCGATCGAGAGCGCGCCGCCCTCGGGCATCGCCTCGTAGGCGTTGCGGACGAGGTTGAACAGCGCGCCCTTCACCTGCCCCGCGTCGATGAGCAGCGACGGGAGGTCGGGGACGTCGACCGAGACGGTGATCGACGGCGGCAGCGGGAGCTGAGCGAGCGTCGCATCGACCAGATCGCGCACGGCGATGGCGGCGAGCTCCGGCTCCCGCACCCGCGCATAGTCGAGGAGATCGGCGATGAAGTCGTTGGCGCGGACCACCTCGGCGTCGAGGATGGCGAGCGCCCGGGCCAGATCGGAGTCGGGCGCGACGACGCCGACCTGATGCTTGATGATGAAGGCCGCGTTGCGGATGGTCGCGAGCGGGCTGCGGATCTGGTGCGCGAGGCCCCCTGCGAGCTTGCCCAGCACCGCGAGGCGCTCCTGGCGCACGAGGCCAGCCTGCGCGACCTCGAGCGCCCGCGTGCGCTCCGCGACCCGCGCCTCGAGCCCCTCCTTCGCCAGGCGAAGCTCCTCCTCGGCGGCCTTGAGGCGCGTGATGTCGTGGATGATGCCGACCAGGTGCGACGGCGCCCCCTCTACGTCGCGCAGCGGCACCTTCGTGGTCGCCAGCACGTGGTGCACGCCGGCTGCGTCGGTGATCGGCTCCTCGTCGATGACGACGTCGGAGCCGGTGGCGAACATCTCGGCGTCCTTGCGGCGGAAGAACTCGGCCTCGCGCGCCTCGAAGAGATCGAAGTCGGTGTGCCCGATGACCTCGGCGCGCGTGCGCCCGACGAGCGCGCAGAGCGCCTCGTTGACCAGGACGAAGCGGAACGCCCGATCCTTGACGAAGATCGGGAACGCGACCGCCTCGAACACGCCGGTCAGGAACTCGCTCGACCCCCCGGTCGGCGAGCGAGCGGCCTCCCCAGCGCCGTCGTCTCGAGTCATCGTTTCCCCCTCGACCTCACTCTTGTACCAAGGCAGCGCCTCGGCGCAAAGGGGCGCCGCGCGGGCGCTCACCCGGAGGTCACGCGAGCCAGGGAGCGAGCGACTCGACGCCTGCCACGTCGGCGACCGAGAGCACCGGCAGATCGCGCGCGATGCGCTTCGCCAGCCCCGCGAGCACCTTGCCCGGGCCCACCTCGATCGCGTGCGTGACGCCCATCGCGACCAGGGCGCGCACCGAGGCCTCCCAGAGCACCGCGTGATCGACCTGGCGCACGAGGCGCTCGCGCACGAGCGCCGGAGCCGCGTACGGCGTCGCGTCCACGTTCGCCACGACCGGGAACGCGAACGCGCCCGCGCGAACCTGCGCGAGTCGCTCGTCGAGAGCGCGCGCAGCGGGCGCCATGAGCGCGCAGTGGAACGGCGCGCTCACCTTGAGCGCGATCGCCTTGCCGCCCCGCGCCGCGGCGAGCGTCGAGGCGCGCGCGACCGCCGCGGCGTGCCCCGCGATGACGACCTGGCCGGGGGCGTTGAAGTTGGCGGGCGCGACGACCTCCCCCTGGGCGGCCTCGACGCACGCGGCGCCGACCGCCTCGCCGTCGAGACCGACGATGGCGGCCATGCTCCCCTCGCCCGCTGGCACCGCGTGCTGCATCGCCGCCCCGCGCGCGCGCACGAGCAGCAGCGCGTCCTCGAACGCGAGCGCGCCCGCGGCGACCAGCGCCGCGTACTCGCCGAGCGAGTGCCCAGCGGCGCAGGTCGGCGTCGGGAGCGCGGGCCACCGCTCGCGGATCGCCGCGAGGACGGCCACGCTGGTCGCGAGCAGCGCAGGCTGCGTGTTCGCCGTCAGCACGAGGTCTGCCTCCGGCCCCTCGAAGCAGAGCCGCGACAAGCCGAACCCGAGCGCGGCATCGGCGCGCGCGTACACCGCGCCCGAAGCCGGGACGTGCTCGGCCAGGTCGCGGCCCATGCCGACGACCTGCGAGCCCTGCCCCGGAAAGAGCAGCGCGAGCTTCATGATGCGAACGAGGCTCCGCGCGCTCGCGAGCCAGCCGAGGCCTCACGACCCACGCGCAGCGCCTCGACCACTCGGCACGTGCGACGACGACGTCCGATCGCTCGGCACGTGCGACTACGCCGCCCGACCACAAGGAAAGCGCGAGAGCGCCGTCCGATCACCCGGCACGCGTGCCGGCGTCGCTCGATCACCTCAGGAAGCGACGCTCGCGGCCTTGACCTGCACGCCCTTGTAGTGGCCGCAGGAGGGGCACACGCGGTGCGGGAGGCAGGGC